>NZ_JAALCR010000036.1 GCF_011065895.1 Paludisphaera rhizosphaerae
GGCGGGAGAGGGGACAAGGGGAGCGGCTCGGGTCGTCAGGGGATCGGCAAGATTACTCCCCCAGCGCCCCGTAGCGAACGAGCCGATATCGAGGCCCCTGGGCGTCTCGGATGCGGGCGGCGAGCTTTTCGTGAAGGCCGGTCGTCCAGGCGCCCCAGCGGGTGAGGAACGCGTCGGCGGCGTCGCGGTCGCCGGCGTACTGGACGGCGAGGACTTCGCGGAGGAGGCTCTCAACCACGTCCGCGTATCGACCGTAGTCGATCGTGAGCCTTGCGGTCGAGGGGTCGGCCGTGATCAGGCCCTTGTCCAGGAAGTAGTTGAACTGGGCCAGTTGCATCGTCTGATACGGCTGGTCGCTCCTCGGCTTGATGTTCTGGAGCGTGCGACGGATCCCGCCGGCCTGCACGGCGCGGAGGAGGCCGGAGTCGATGACGCCGTCCTTCGCCATGCGGTGCAGCGTGAAGAGCGAGACCAGGTCGGCCTTCATCTCCTCCATCGAGTCGGCCCGGTCCTTGAGGGCCTCGTCGAGCGTCCGGCCGTCCTTGTCGCGGTCGACGCCCAGGTAGTGGCCGACCTCGTGCCAGAGCGTGCGCTGAAAGTTCCCCGCCGGGGCGAGGTCGTCGGCGAAGGGGTCGGCGACGGACGCCTTCCAGATCCGGAGGTCGGCGGCGAAGAGATCTGGGTTCTCCATCACGTTGCGACGCAGCAGGATCGTCCGACCGTACTTGCGGGAGAAGTTCGCGTCGTTGGGCAGGATGGTGGCCGTGTTCGTGCCGCGGGCCTGGCCGAAGTCGGCGACCACGTCGTAGACGCCCACGGAGATGTCCTCGCGCACGTGCTTGTGGTGGTCGTAAGGGAGGGCGTCCTCAACGGCCTGCAGGCCGCCGAGCTTCTTGCGCAGTTCGTCGGTCGCCGGCCGGTCGACCAGCAGCAGGCTGAAGCTGGGGAACGCCTTCACGCCGAAGAGGGCGTCGTCGTAGGTCTCGTACGCGCCGACCTGGAGGTTGAGCTTGCCGAACCGCCCGGCGACCCACGAGGCGTCGCCGCTCTCATAGTCGTTCGAGAGGAAGTCGCGGGCGCGGTTGCGGAGGTAGGCGGCGAAGTCGGCGTCGGTCGGCTCCATCTTCTCGGCGGCGTCGTTCAGGCGCTGGTAGACGCCGCGGAGTTCGGTCGCGTAGGCGACGGCGTAAGGGACGGCGTAGAACGACTTCAGGTCCGGCTGGCGGGACATCGTCTGCAGGTCCGCCTTGAGGCGGCTGTGAAGGACGGCGAGCGCCCCGTCGTTGAGCGTCCTGAGGTCGCGTTCCAGGGTCTCGGGAGCCGTCCGCCGCACGACCGACCGCTCGGCCAGGATCATCCCCCGGCGCTCCGGGTGGGCGGCCAGGAAGGCGTTCACCTGCTCGGCCGTCGCGTCGACGGGGTAGACGTTCCGCGCGGGGACCTGAGAGGCGACGGGCAGGAAGGCCTCGCGGCCGTTGGCGAGCGTCGTGGCGATCGGGCCCTGGAAGAGCCGGTAGAGGTCCAGGAGGTCCCGAGTCCGCTTGGGGTTCCCCAGCCGGCGGTTGAGCGCGATCAGGTTCTCGTGCGACTTGAGGGCCTGATGGTGGCGGGCGTCCTCGTAGAGCCGCTGCATGATCGCCCCGGCCTCGAGCAGCGAGTCCACGGCCTCCCTCTCGTTGATGTCCAGCCCGGTGAGATCGGGCGCCAGGCGGACGACCTGCGTCTTCGACAGGATCTCGTCCACCTTCGAGGCGGGCCAGTAGCCCTGGGGAAGGTCGACCGGGTCGTCGGCCGCGGAGGCGAGGGTTGGGAGAAGCACAAGGGCGAGAGAGAGGGAGAGGGCGGATTTCATGGCGTTGATCGCTCGCGAACCGAATAGCGGGACGTCCTACAGGTCCGCTCATTGGAACCCGTCGAACGCGGCCGACTCAAATGAAATCCCAACCAGGCGCCGGACGATTCGCCGCAGCTTGCCTTGTCGGATCGGCATCGAGCTTGCTACATAGAGGGATCGGCCGCCGTAGCGCCGAAGGGCGGCCGAGAGCAAGCGAAGGGCGGCGAGGAGGTCGGGGATGAGGCGTCCAAGGAACTGGGCGGGGATCTCGGCGATTTTATTCGCGACTTCGTGCGCCCTGCCGGCACTACGAGGCGGCGACGGCGGGTTGCTTCGCGGCTGGTTCACGCTGGCGTACGGCTGGTTCCCGATGTACTCCATGATCCCCTGGTCGGCCAACGTGCTGGCGCTCGGGGCCTGGATCTTCTTCGGGTTCGGGAGACACCGCGCGGCCCGAATGCTGGGCGTGCTCGCCGCGGGGGTCGCGGCGACGACGTGGACCCTTTACCGGCCGACCGACATTCTGGTCGCCTACTACCTCTGGCAGATGAGCCTCGTCGCGCTCGCCGCGGCGGCCTGGCTGGCGAGCCGGCGAAGAAAGTCTTCGCCGGCCCGCGCGAGGTTGGAAGAGACGGAAGAGATGCTGGCCCCGGTCGGGGTCAGTCCAGGAACGCCACGTTCCGCATAGCGGCGGCCTGGGTCTCCGTGTTCATGATCACGCGGTGCCAACCGTGAAGCGTGATCGTCCGGTGGTCGGGGTGGCTGATGCGTCCCCGGGCGTAGACTTCGGCGTCGCGGACCATCGTCCGCCATCCCCAGTTCTTGGCTTCGGGATTCTTGGTCAAGATCCGGTGATAGGTCGCGGCGTCGACCCCGTTAGGGTGGCGACGGCAGACGTGAACGGCCCGGCCGCCGGTCCGATAAAGGAACTCGCACCAGTGGGCCTTGCCGCCGCCGCGACGGATGGGCTCCTGGACGAGGACCAGCTTCGGATCGACGACGAGTCGCGGGGAGGGCAGGAAGAACCACTCCCCCTGGCGACGGTTGGCGGCGTTCTTGCGCCGGTTGCCGCGACGGGCGTCGAGCCCCGCGCGGGCCTGGGCGGCGCGGACCTCCGGGGGCTTCAGGGCTTCCTTGGCGGCCCGGACGGTCCCGACCGGGGCCGATTCCGGGATCGCGGCGACGAACCAGTGGCGCTCGTCGTGGCCGCAGAGGAACTTCTGCTTGCCTCGAAGCATCCGCACCATGAGCAAGAGGTGCCGATCCTTGGGCTGCACGTCCAGAACCTCAACCTCCGCCGGCCCTTCCTGCCGGCCGACGACCTGGAAGAACTCCCCGTCGCCGTCGTTCCGGATGTCGAGGACAATGCCGCCGTCGGACGCGATCGGCCGCCGTCCCCCCTCCTCCGCAGGCCTCAACCGGGCGCCGATCTTCGCGAACTTCTGTTCAAGCAAGCCGACGTCATACATGTCACGCCTCCTGTTGCGTCTCGTCGATTTGAACGACCAGACGCATCAGGAGGGCCGATGGTTCGCGGATTTGCGGTCCTGTTCGGCGGCCCTCAGGGCTTTTTTTTCACGGTCAGGCCCAGGGCGTCGATCGCCCGCCAGAGCGTGGAGATCCCCAGGTCCAGGCCGAGGCGGCGGCGGTGCTCCTCCAGGGTGGCGTCGGGGGCCTCGCGGACCGAGGCGCGGATGGCCTCGGCGTGCCCGGCCCACTTCGGCGCCGGGCCGTAGCGCTGGGCCCGCGGGGCTGTCTCGCCGGTCTCGCGTCGGCGCTGCTTCAGGCGGCGGACCCAGCTGGCGCTGACGCGGTACTTGGCCGCCACCTCGGCGGTCGCGAGTCCGGCGTCGCAGTCGGCGAGCACGCGCTCGCGCAGGTCGGCGGAATAGGCTCTCACGGCATGGCCCTCGGGAGTGGCGATACCGCGAGGCTACCCGATCCGTCAACAGGGCGCTATACCTTCAAGGAAATCGGTCTATTAGGGCAGTCCGACCGGCGGCATGTGCTTCACGAGCCACTTTTTCGTCCGATCGCGCGAACTGACGTCGTCGGGGCCGCCGGGGCGGAAGGCGTGCACTCCGCCCCCGATCCAATCGTCGTGGGCCCAGGCGTAGGGGGCGATCGGCTCGTGCTCGATATGCGCCCTGGCGAGTGCGTCGGCGAATGGTCCGGAATTCTGGGCCACGGGAACGAACGGGTCATGCTCGTTGCTAAAGATGATCGTCGGGGGCACCTTGGCGACGCCGGCGCTAAGCTTGGGGCCGACGAGCCCGTAGAAATCCGCGAATGCCTTCACGGATCCGATCGACGCGCGCTGGATGTAGGAAAGGGCGATGCCACCCCCGAGCGAGAAGCCAACCAATCCCAGGCGGGTGACGTCGGCGTCCGCGCGACGCGACAGGTGATCGATCGCGGCGACAAGTGCCGGGGAATGGGCGTCGATGTTGACGTCCTCGGGATTCGCGAAGCCGGACGGGAAGTACGTCGGGAGTGCAGCGAGGTAGCCCAGCTCGGCGATCTCGTCGGTAAAGTTCCGCAACTGGTCTCCGTAGGGATCGCGCAGGCCGAAGTTTCCATGGACCAAGACGACGACCGGGTACTTCCTGCCGTCGGCTGGCGCCGGAGCGATGTCGATGCCGAATGACGTCGTCGCGTCAACGCGGTATGTTTCGTGAATCATGGCGAGCACTCTCGAGGTTAGGTGAACGTCTCGGGGTTCTCTCGGATGAACTCTTCGAGTTTCTTTCGCGCGCCAAAACGCCGGAGTGGCCCGATGAGCCCGACGAGGAGGTTTTTGGGAAAGGGATAGGCCTGGTTCGCCCACGACCAAGCATCACATTCGTCCCGGTGGTCGACGATGAGGCCTTCTCGGAAAGCGAATCGCGACCGGATGTCGTTCACGACCGGCCTTCCGGTATCGGAGAACGTGTAGTCCGCCACCCAGTGGCCGGCTCCTTGGCGGTCATCGGCTGTCAAGGAGTCGAATGTCACCTGCACCTTGCGGCTCGATACGAGCCGCCACATCTGGCGGATCGATTCGCGGCCGTCGAGACTGAACGCGATATCCTGGAAGTGTGCGTCGTGGGCGTAACATAAGGCCGCAGCGTCCGGATTGCCGTCACAGAGCGCCGAATAGAGCCTCTCGATGAGTTGGACGTTCGGGTGCATGATTCGAATCCTTGGAGATCGATCCCAGACTCCGCGACCGATGAAGTTGGAGGTTGTGGTCCTGATTCGCGTCCATGACCTCGGGTCGACTTCAACCGGAAGATGGCGGATCGGTCGGGAGGAGTTCGCCCCCGGGCCCGTAGACGACCACATCGTAGGCGAACGGATCGAGCGGGTCGTCACGCTCGTCGACCCGGTCGAGCGTACGCAGGCCCGCGAGCCTGGACCAGTCCACGTCGCCCGGCGCCCGGCCCCGCCCGGGGCGAATCGGCGTGAACGCGGCGTCGCCGAGTCGGCCGTAGCCGGACAGCCGGTACGGGCCGGAGACGGGGTCGGAGGCCCGGGTCCGCGCGAGCAGCGAGACTCCCATCTTCGGGGCCCGGAACCGGCCCTGCCGATCGAGGCGGTCGACTTTCAGGCAGGCCCGCACGTCGTTGCCGTTGGGCGCTAGATCCGGCAAGTCGCCCGGCGTTGGGGGCAGGTCTCTTCGGAATATCATGATGAGGATCTCGAAGTCGGCCGACAGCCCCTCCGGCACCGGGAACTTCTGGAGGAAGACGTTATCGGCGGGATCGCCGACGGGTTTCCAGTCGCCCAAGGGCGGCGGGCCGACCTTCAACTTTCGAGGTCCATCGGGCACGTCCTTGGGGTCCTCTCCGGCGTTGAGGTAGAGGAGGAACGGAATCGCTACGGGGACAGGTCCGGTGCCGTCTGGGTTTTCGGCCGTCTGGACGTCGGGGATCCCTCCGGCCGCGGCGATCAGGGTCAGCTCGGACGGCTCGCCGGTGTAGACGCGCGCGGGGCCGGTGCTGGCCGCGTCGCGGCCGGAGGAGGATCGGAAGAGCTCGCTGCGGGTTGTGAGGACGGCGTAGACCCGACGGTCGCCGTCCTCGTTGACGGGGAGGAACCGGGTCGAGTCGATGACCTGGGTAAGCCGGAAGGCACGCTCGCAGAAGCGCCCTCGGCCGGCGAGGACCGGCTGGCCGAGCGCCTGGAGGCGTACCGCCTCCTCGACGCCGGGCTTGGCCCGGGGTCTCCGCAGGCTGGTCCTCACGGCCGGCCCGAGCGCTGCCCCAACGCGTCGGAGCGACCAGGTGGTGCGCGTCTGCTCGCCGGGGCGGGCGGCCCAGGCGACGACATCGAGGAGAGGGAGGAGCAGCGAGACCGTGTCGGGCTCCGGCGCGATGGCGGGATCGGGCCGCCGAGCGAGGGCTCCGGGGTCGGCGCGCGGATAGGAACGGCCCTCCGATTGGGCGGCGAAGCGAACCTCGTCCAACGCGCTGTATGCCAGGGGCTGCGTCGGGTCGATCCGCGCGGCGCGGAGCCTGCCGGCCCCGGAGGGGCCGTCGGCGGGGGTGGGAGCTAGGCGGAATCGGGTCGCGGCGACCCCCTTGACCGGCCGGTCGACCGGGTGTGGGCCGACCGGCCTCGCGCCGAAGACCGTCAGCGAGAGACCCGGGTCGCCCACGAGATCGCCGCCGACGGCCCCCGGGGAGACGCAGCGCGGCTCGGGGATTGGTCGGGCCTCGCCCCCGTCCTCGACCTCCCAGGGCCAGGCGGCGCGCAGGTCCTCGCGGGCGGACTGGAACGACCGCGGCAGGAGTAGAAGGCGGCTGGCCTCGACGAAGAGGAACAGGGCATCGCGGCGGCGGCGCGCGGCCCGGAGATCGCTCGCCCAGGCGACCGGGTCGGCGCCGATGGGCAGCTGCACCCGCTCCAGTCGTCGGAATCGGCCGCCCTCGAAGACGACGAGCTGGACGTCCTGGAACAGGGCCGAGCCGCGGGAGGGACCCGCCGTCGCGGGCGCCCCGGACTCCACGACGAAGGGGAACTCGGCCAGGGTCGGGCCGTCCAACCGAGCGACCGATAGTGACTCCGGGCCTCCCGGCCGGTGCTTGTTCGCCACCGTTGCGGCGGCCAATTGCGGCTGGAGGCGACGGCGGGAGATCGGGCCGAGCGATCGGAGATCCTCGGCCCCCTCCGGGAGGTGACTCGGCCGGGCCGTCAGACGGAGCCAGGCGAGATCGCCCAGGTCGTGCGTCGAGTCCAGGCCGACGTTGGTGTTGTTGAGGATCGGCGAGACGGGCCCGGTCGGCGGCTGGGCCAGGTCGTCGATGGCCAGACCCGGCGTGCGCCTCGGGATCAGGAGCCCGTGCAGGAACCGCTCATCCAGCCAGGCGGCCTCGGCCGCCCGGTCGAAGTAGGACACCGAGTCGTCCGCATCGGCCCGGGAATCGACGGGCGGCTCGGCGACCTCGACGGGCAACGATTCGGGCGGCGGCTGGATCGGCTGGGCCCCGCTGGTGTCGGCCGCGAGGGTCAGGGCGTCCAGTGCTGCTCCGGCGGCGGTGGGGACCTTAAGCACCACCTTGAGCCCTGGGGCGAACGGGTCGCGCTGGAGCACGGTCGGGAGGCGGACCGTCCGCGGGGCCCCGCGCTGCATCCGGCCGACCTCGCGCGGTCGCAGGAGGATGCTGAGGCGGTCGTTGCTCACGGAGGCGGCGCCGCCGGGCTCGCGGTCGGCGCGGTCCACCCACTGAAGCCAGTGGACGGCCCCGGCGTCGATCACGAGGTCGTCGTCCGCCGGGCGGGTCACACCGTAGGCCGCGACGAAGTCGGCGGCCCGCATCAGACGGACAACCTGGGGCGTCTGCCAGACTCGCTCGGGGCCGCGCGGGAATCGATACGTGTGCTCGACCACCGCGCCGAGGGAGAGCGGCCGGGGCGGCCCGGCGCCGCGGAAGAGGGACTCGAGTGGGACGCGGGCTCGATCGAACAACAGGTCGGCCCGATGCGTGCATCGCGCGCCGGGAACGCTTGGGTCCTCATATTCGATCGCGTCCTGGGCCGTGAGCCGGCCGCTGACCTCGATGGAGAGTCCGGCGGTGCCCGCCCGGAGCACGCCTTCCAGCCGAGTGGGCGGGGCGACGCCGTCCAGGAGCAACTGGATGTGTTTGTCGTCGATCGGCAGGGGGGCGATGGAGCGGACCGAGGCGCCGCGGGTGTCGAGCCGCTCCCTCTGGAAGACCGTGTCCTCGCCCGAAAAATTGCTCGCCAGCAGGACCTTGTACAGGGTGGCGGCCCCGTCGCGGTCGAGCACGGCGAACTGTGTCCGTTGAGTCGTCGAGTCGAAGCCCAGGGGCACGAGCGCCGCCACGGCCGACCCGTGGTCGATGACGTGCTGGGCCTGCGCCTCGTGGATCGTGGCCGGGGGAGCGGTGAGGCCCGTGTCCGGCGGCGGCGGCCAGATTTTCAGCGTCCCCGACTCATCGGCCGAGACGATCCGGTCGTCGCCGGCGATGAGGGCCGCAACCGCGGAGATCGGCAGCGTCCCATGCTCCATCCGCTGGAATACCACCGGCAACTGTGTGAACGGGACGTCCCGTTTCCAGACCAGCAACGACCCGTCGCGGGCGCCCGAGATAACATGCCCGTCGTTTGTGACGGCGATGGCCGTGATCGCAGAGGCGCCCGGATCGGGCACGGGGGGGACGGTCGTGGTCGGGGAGAGGCCGGGGATATGCGGGTTAACCCGGCGGAGCAAGCGCGCGGAGCCGGGCCCAACATCCTCGGCCAGGAAGTTCACGTTCTGCTCCCAGACGTAGACGCCGGCGTCGGACCCGCCGTCGGCGGAGATCCTGGCCCACGCCACGACCTCGACCCCGCTGTTTGGCGGGAGGGCGCCGAGGGCCGAAACTCGCGAGTCCGCGACGGTCACGATTCCGAGCGGCCCCTCGATGGCCGATGTCGGGCTCGCCGGGAGCGGTCGGGGGGGGCCGTCGCTCGTCAGGTCCCAGGCCCGGACGTTCTCAGCATCGTCCACGGTGACGGCGATGTTCCTGCCGATCAGGCGGATCACCGTCATGGCCCGCGTCGTCACGCCCGCGACGAACGGCTTGGAGGAGGTGACATTCCGGGGAAGGCTCATGGAGACGAGTTGCCCCGGCTCCTGCGAGCGGGCGAAGACGATCTCGTCCTGGCTGGTCCCGACGAGGGTGGCATTGGCGAGGCGGACGTCCAACGCCGGCAACGGGCGGCCGTCGTCGCCCAGGGCGACCGCCTCCGTACCCCGATCCAGGGTATGGAAGGTGTCGTCCTGCGGGTCGAAGACCTGGATCGTCCGGTCAGCCGTCCGGCCGGCGAAGCTCAGGGGAATCTCGGCCGCGAAGACGGCGGGCAAAGGGACTGTGGCCGGGTCGCCGCCTGGCGTGAAGGTCACGGCGGCGAATCCCCGGAGCAGCGGCGTGGTCCGAAACCAGGATCGGTCGGCGACGTCGGGGGAGCGGAGCAGGGCTTTGATCGGGAACAGCAGATCGCGGGCGCCGATGCGGTGGGGTTCGACGCCCAGGACGCCGACGAGGTCCTGCGAGGTCCTTGAGAGCCGCAACTGCCACCGGGTCGGCTGCGTCGCGCCGTCCCCGTCCACCGGGGGTGCCGGGTCGCCGTTGGCCAACTCCCACCTCGGCCGGTCCGCCGTACCCTCCATCTCGGGTAAGTCGGACGACCAACGGAAGAGGTAGCCGTCCCACACCGGCGTCTGCTCGGTCGCGCCGGCGGCGCCAGGGGTGACGTGCAGGGCGACCTGATAGACGAGGCGGGCCCCGTCTCTCGCGCGCTCCACGGAGTCTTGCAGGCGGGCTCGGAGCACCGGCCCATCCGGGGCGGGATCGACGACGATGGAGCCGTCGCGATCGGCGGAGGCGCCGGGAACCAGGCGGAGGAGGCCGACCTCGTGGCGCACCGCGACTTCTCGGATCGCCAGGGCCAGGGAATCGCCCCCTGAGTCGAGGGTGACGTCGGCGACGACCCTCTCGACGCGAGGCTCGGACTCGGGGGCCTCCGGCGGTACCGGGAATCGCCAGTCGAGGTCCCCGGCGACCTCGGCCAGTTCCAACTCATCGGCTCCGGCGGTCGGCCGGAAGGTCAAGAGGACCGACCCGGCGGCGAAGCCCGGCGCGTGCAGGGGGTCGGCCGCGACGTCGGGCGGACGCGGCAGCAGCACGGCCCGGAGCACCGTCGTGCCGTCGGCCTCGAGGCTCGCCAACTGCAACGGGTAGAGCGGGAATCCCAGGAGGCTGGGCCAGGTCCCCCCTTCGGTCCAGGACCAGCGCTCCAGGCCGAGTTCATCCGGCTCGGGGGCCCTCCCAACGGTCACGCCGACGAGGTCGAGCGTGTGGACGGCCTGCGCCGCCCGGAGCGTCAGCGATGCGGTTCGGCGCACGATCGGGTCGGTCGCGCCGGGAGGCCAGGCGAGCTGGTCGCGCCCGGTCGGCTCGGCGCGCACGAGGCCATCGCCGTCCAGGGCCACCACCGCGCCGAGCGTTGGGCTCCAGCGGGTGAGCATCGGCTGGCCGTTGTGGATGATCGCCTCCTCTCCGGCCTGCGCCGCCGTGACCGGCGTGAGGGCCAGGGCGGCGAAATCGGGCCTCGGACCGTCGTTGAAAGTGGACGACAGGTCGGCCGAGAGTTCGGCCACGCCGGAGCCGCGATCGAAAGTGATCGGGGCCGACGTTGAGGCGCCGAGGCGGAAAGTGAGGCGAGGATTCGCGGTCTCCAGGCCCGCGGTCACGGCGTCGTGGATGGGGGCCGCCCCGATCGGGAGCCAGCCGGAGGCCCCGGCCGCTTCGGCAGTGCCGATGGTGAAGGCGGCGGCCCCCTCGACGCGAGCCAGGTCTGGGCCCCGGCCGCCGGGGTTGACGACCGCCGGGCCGTCGTCGGCCTCCCGGGCCTCGGCGTAGGCCTCGTCGAGCGCCGGGACCGCGTGGCGGTAGGCCCAGTCGGTCGGCCGTGTGGCAATGTCGGCCTCCAGCCCCGGCAGCGTCGGCAGGAACACGCGGACCTCGCGGGCCGGCGTCCAGCCGTCGTCCTCCCCGCGCGGGAAGTCGGGGGGAGCCACGTCGTCGTCGAGCAGGCGCGGCAGGGCCCGTGCCGGAAAGCCGACGGGGACGAACCGCGGCCCTGAGGCGCCGATCGGCTCCGCGCGGACGAACGGGATGAGGCCGCGATTCGAGTCGAGATAGGCGTCGCGATCGGAAGGGGGCGTCAGGGGATAATTGGTGACCAGGGGTAGCGATGGCCGTTGCCAGGCCACGAGCCGATCGGCCGGGAAGCCGAACCGGAACCGCCGCTGTGCTGCGTCCCAGGAGATCTCGGCGTAGAGCCGGCGTGCGTTGGCGATATTGAGGTCCCCGAGCGTTTCGGGGGGCGGCGTGACGAACGTGGCCGGCTGCAAGACCTCATCGAGTCGCGCCTCGAGCCTCTGGGCGCGGGCCTCGCGCTGCTCGTCGCTCTCCTGGTCGAGATCGAGGGCGTCCGCCTGGGTCGCCTCGGGCAGGGCGGCCGCGGTCAACGAAGGAACCGCGTCGCGGGGGGCGTCGGGGCCCGGTCCGGTGCGAGGCGCGAACCAGACGCGCGGGGTCAGGACCGTCGTGCGTGCCCCGTGCAACTCCAGGCGGAGGCTCTCGGCGCCGTCGGGGGCGCGGTCCAGGGCGATGGCGATATGCCCGGCCGCGAGGGCCTCGGTGCGCACCTCGAGGCCAGCGACCGCCTCGTCGCCATCGTCGGGGTCGAGGGCCCGCAGGAGCGCCCCGCTGAGCGTGTCCAGCGGAAGGACGCCCGACACGTCGCGCTCGGGCAGCCCCGGCGTGGGGGCCGACACGGGCCGTTCGGCATCGAGCTGGAGCCAGCCGTCGCGCGTGCAGATCCAGTTGCGGACTGGCTCGCGCGGGGCGTCCGGGCCAAGGTCGCCGGCCTGCTCGGGCAGGGGCGGCGGCCCTCCGGGCGGCGATGGCGGCACGATCGGCACCGACAGGGCGACCAGCGACTCGGCCGGGAACCGGAAGTCCACCTGGCCCGAACCGCCGCGGTTGCTCGCCTCCAGGCGAATCGGCACCTTCGTGGGGTCGAAGATGCCCGACTCAAACTGCACCGGGCGATCCGAGTCGCGGGCGAAGGCGCCGCCGGATCGCTCCGCGCGGCCGGTCAGGGCGCGGGGGAAGAATGTGGTCTCGTCCGACCGACCGGCGGCGATCACCAGGCGCACGCCGGGCGGCCGGGCGTCCCACTCCAGCGCATCACCGTCGCGGAAGATGCGGACGGTGCACTCCGCCGGCGGAGCGATCGCGAGGTTGTCGACGAACGTGTCGCTCCTCCGGGGCGCCGAGGGATCCGTGGCGTCGCCGTTGGTCTGGAGCCGGAACCTCTCGAACTGCTTGGCGTGCTCCCGGACGAACACCCGGGAGTCGGTCGGGAGGTCCGGGAACTGGAACGAGGTGAGGGACCAGAATCGGCCCCGGTGCCGTGGGTCGGCGTCAGGGCCGTCGACCAGGTCGCCGGCAAGCTGAGGCACGCGGAGCGCCACGGTCCGGTCAGCCGCGTCGGCGAAGAGGGCGCCCGGCAGTCTGCCCTGGAGGTACAGCCCGTCGGGCTCGATGCGCAAGTGCGTTACGGCCGACAGGTCGCCCGTGGGCCAGAGCGGTTCGATCCAGTCGGTCAGGTCGCCTCCAGCCAGGCCGGCCGTGGGGACGACGAAGGAGCCTTGCAGGAGGACGTCCAGCTCGGGATCGACGCCCACGGCCCGTCGGGTCCGGCCCAGCGCGATCGGCCCGATCGCCAGGTCCGACGCGGTGAGCGAGATGGACTCGGCGGAGTTCCCGGTGCGATGCAGGATAAGCGTGAGCCGGGCGTCGGTCGTCCGGGCGATCCGCCGCTGGTGGGCGGCGGGGTTTACGGTCAGGTCGTCCCCGAGAGTCGTCCCGAGGGTCAGCGCCTCGAAGGCGGCGCCCGCGGGGCGTTCGAGGACCACCTCGGCCCGCGCCTCCGGGTCGTGGATCGTGGACCAGGCGCGCGGGAGCGGTAGGAAGAGCGAGATCGTCTCGGCCATGATGGGCTCCTCGCGTTAGGACGCGGACGGGGGTGGTGGGACGAGATCCGAGCGGACGCCGTTGCGCTCGACGTTGATCGGGAACAGGGTAGCGAAGTCGACCGGCGGCTTCCGGAGGGCGGCGTCGCGGAGCATCGCGAGCAATCCCTCCGAGGCGGGCCCCGAACGGCGGAATTCCAGGCGGAGCCTCAGCTCGCCGACGTGCGCCGCATCGCCGGCGTCCGGCTGGAGCGTCGGAGTAAAGCCCCCGGCGTCGGCCGCGATCGTCAGGCCGGGGAACTGCGACTCCGACTGGAACCAGAGGGCGTTGGTGAGCGTCGGCGGGAGCACCCGCGCGAGAGGGACGTACACAGGCGCCGGAGCGTCGGCCGGGTCGTCCTTGGGGTTGAAGTTCTCCCACACGAAGACCTGGTAGCTCAGGGCGAGGTCGGGCAGGAGTCCCAGCGGCACGCCCTCGGCATCGACGGAGACCCGCGCATCGGCCCCGACCCAGAGCCTTCGCAGCGCCTCGCGCATGTGGAAGAGCGGGTGGATCAGCAGCAGTTCGATTGAGAACGTCGAGGGGTTGGCGAGTTCGTACGACGCCCTCGCCCCCACGGTCTTCGGCCTCTGGCGCAGCTCGTCGTAGAGCGGCGCGACCCAGCCGGTGCGCGCCGGCGGGCTGCGGCGCCGGCCGGCGGTGCTCGACGCCGCGGCGCGGTACTCGTAATAGCCCGGCAGGTCGGGCGCGACGTAGCGGTCGGCCCCATAGATGCCGACCTCGGTGCCGGCGACCGGCTTCAGAAGTAGGTCCTCCAGTGCCTCGCCGGGGCGCGCGACGAAGACGGGGCCGTCCGGGTCGTGGGCGGGATCGTCCGACGCATGGTCGAGGTCGTTCGCCCGGAGCCAGGCGCGGTAAGCGTCCCATGAGAAACCCGTCTCGACGCGGGCCGGGATCTGAGCGGCGAAGAGGTCCAGGCGAGTCGCCAGCGCGGGTTCGATGCGCCTCTCGAACACGACCACCTGCGAGGAATACTGGCCGTAGGCTTTGGAGGCGGCGTTGGCCGTGCTGGCGAAGGCCGCGGGGTGGCGGAACACCAGCGCCTGGACGGAGCCGGGCAGAGGCGTGGCGATGATGTTGTGGGCGACCAACTCGCGGGTACGGTCGATCGGCACTTCCGTCCAGCTTTCCGCCGGGATCGTCTCTGGGCGCAGCGGCTCGTCGGTCGGGTCCGCGGGGTGGGCGGCGAGACCGAGCATGGCGCGGACCTGGTCATAGCGCCGCACCGGCTCGACGGCGATCCGATAAAGGTGGGCCCAGGTGTCGGGGACGCTCAGGTCGAGCCGGATGCGGCCCTGTGCGTCGATCGGCAGGGTGATCGTCCCGGAGGCGGGGCCGGCTGGGTTGGCGTCGGCCGCGTCGGCGGGTCGTCCGACGGGTTGGGGGCCTCCCCGAGCGAGGTCGCCCCGCGTCTCGCGACGCAGGACCACCGCGGGGGCCGTCCCCAACAGCCCCAGCCGCCGATTCACCTCGTCGCGGAAGCGCGTCAGGTCGTCCGCCGGGATGGAGTCGAGCGCCGTTCCGGCGACGTCGGCGTCGTGATCGACGAGGCGGAGCTGCCGCGCCAGACCGAGCGAGACCGAAGGATCCGTGAGGGCGATCGGCTGGCGGACCACCAGGCGAAGCACGTCCAGGGGGGTTCGCTCGTCCTCCCCGACGAAGCTCACTACCCGGAGGACCGCCCGAAGCGGCGCGGTTACCGCCGCGCCGCCGACGACCGCGAGATCGATATCTCGGTCGGCCTCGGACGCGAAGGCGGCCATGGCCTGCTCGGCGCGGACGGGCCGGTCGTCGTCCGGGGTGCGGAAGCGGCACTCGCACGAGCGGCCCAGGGCCTCGGCGGTGAGCCAGCCGTAGGGATCGACCTCGGTCCCAAGGTCGGCGACGAGTGAATCGAGGCGAGCCCGGGCGGCCGGGTTTCCTTCGCGGGGGATGAGCGACCAGTCGGGCAGCGGCCGGGTGAATCTCAGCTCGACCTCGACAGCGTCTCCGAGCCTCTGAGACAGCGAGTCTCGCAGGATCTCGGTCCCCAACCGCAGGGCCTTGTGCAACCAGACCGGGCCGAGGTTGGACTCGCGCGGGCCGCCTGCGAAGGCGTCGCCCAGGGCCTGCGAGGCGGGCGGGGTGTCCGCGCGGAGCGTCGGGTCGACCCAACCGGGAGAGGGCATGGCGACCCAGTCCGCCCGGGGCGTCAGCGGGATGGGGGGGGCCGCGCCGACTCCGTCGCCGGTGAGGCGGGTCACCAGCTCATCGAGCTCCGCCGGCCTCGTGGGCGCGCCCGGAGCGAGTTCCGCGGACGGTTCGAACGTCCGGAGGCCGATCACCGCGACAGTATCCGGCTGGGAGCGGTAATAAGCCTCGGGCACGACCGATACGGCACGTGCCGGGGCCGGGAAATCGGCATCGGCCTCAGGGACCATGCCGACGAGCAAGGCCGGATCGTGGTGGTCGACTCGGTGGATGCGATAGCCGATGACCGGGTCGAACGCGAGGTCGTCGGCCTCGGTGGCGCGGCCGCGGCGACGGGCGTCGTGGGCCCATTCGACCGCGACGCGGGGCGCGTCCGCCTCCTCCGCGTCGTCGTCCGGCAGGGCCGGGTACTCGGCGACGGCGCGGATGGCGGTCGCAGGCAAGAACTCGCGCGCCCGCTCCTCCGCGGGGAGCCATTCCAGGGCCTCCACCGGGTTGCCCCGATTGGCTTCGAGGACGAACTGGGCATCGCGTTCGGTGTCAGGGACGTTCGGGGTCTCCCTGTTCAGGGGGGTCACGGCGTGCCGGCAGCGGGTCAGAGGCGAACGCTGGAGCGGGCTGATGCGGGTGGCGGGGACTTCGCGGCCGACGTACAGCTCGAGCGCCTCGCCGGGGACCTCCCCGAGCGCGGCCCGCAGGGCCTCCTCGTCGAGGAATACGCGGTATCCGGCGGTGACTTCCGGGAAGTCGCCCGAGCGGGGGTCGCGACGTCGAATCCGCACCGGCTCCCAGGTCAGAGCGAACCCGTCCGAGAGGGCCTGGACTTCCGCCCAGGGGACCGTGCGCGTCGACTCCGATTCGGCGAACCGGACGTCGGGGAAGGCGTCGTCGGCGGCCCGCGAGGGGACGCCCCGCACCAGCCGCGTCTGGACCGGGGGGCGGGTCTCGAAGCCGTAGGCCCCGACGGTCGTGGCCGGCACGCGGCGGTACAGGACCCGAAGCTGGTCTTTGAGGAAGTCGGGCCGCTCGGTCTCGGCCTGCGTGCGCGCGGGGACGGCCGCGACGACGATCTCGACCCGCCCCTTACGGTGCGGCGGCTCGCTGTCGATCCAGTGCAGAGCCAGCGCCTGGCCGACCGACTCCAGCGGGGCCAACGTCCGCCTCTGGACGTTCAGGAGGAACGAGGTCAGCAACCGGTCGGTCGCCCGGGCCTCAACCCGGTATTGCAGGAGGTCGTTCTCCTGCACGCCTCGGAGGTCGTCGTCGACGAACTGCAGCTGCGGCTTAACCAGGGTCTCGCCGTTACTGCCGGCGACCAGCCAGACCGGGAGGATCTCCACCGCGCGCGGCCGATCGGCCGGGCGGCTGAGGTTGGTCCGCGTGACGACGAACTTCTCCAGCTCCTGGTACGGCAGGAAGGCGTCGTCGCCGTCTCCGTCTCCGTCTCCGTCTCCGTCGTCGGTCACGGTCCGGCGGACGTCGGCCGCGTCCTCGCGCAGGAATCGCCAGGTCAGGCCGATCTGCTGGGCCGATTGATAGACCGGGCCGGGGAAGATGTCGTACTCCGGCGGGGCCGACAGCTGGCCCCGGGGGCCCAGGACCGACACGAGGCGCCGGTCGCCGTCGCCGCCCAGGGTCATCGGCACGGGGGCGCCGCTGTCCTCCTGGAGTTTGATCAACAGGGGGACCGGGTCGGCGACCCGGAGCCTCTCGTCCGTGTCGGGGAACTCGGCGAACTCGAGGACCAGCCGCAGGTAGGGGGCGATCCGGTAAGGTTCGTCCAGCTCTCCCGGCACGCGGGGAACCGAGTCGTCTGGCTGGAAGTCCACGCCTCCGCTCAGCCGGCCATCGCCCAGCAACTCGAGGAGTTCGGCCAGGATGAGCCCGGACGAGAGCCGGCCCCCCTGCTCCTCAACCTCTTCGATGGGCGTCACCTCCACGACCTCCGACTCGCGACGCCGCAGGATGAGTGCCTGGCGCGTGCCGTCTTCGTCAAGCGCCACCAGCCAGATGCGGGCCCCCCCCGGGGGAACGGGGTTGGTCAGGCCCCAGACCGCCCGATAGCGCGCGGTCAGCTCGTCGGTCTCGGCCGTCGCCTCGGCGGGGCGGTCGAGCCGTAGCTCGGCCACCTCGAACGGCGGGGCGACCGTCCCCGCCGGCAACTGCAGGAGCGTCGAGAGCATGGCATGGACGGCGGTTACGTTCGCGTCGCCGGAGTCGGCCCGGAAGATGACGGGCGTCTCCCGGAGGTCGCGGGTCCGGCCCTCCAACTTGGCGAAGTCGAGAGGGGTCGGGACGACCCTCGGCGGGCTGTCGGGTGGGCGCGAGTCCCGCTTCCACGCCTCGGTGAGGGCCGTGTCATAGTCGCTGTCGGTGCGGCTCAGGTTCGGCGAGACGGGGCCCCCGGCCGGCTCCAGGCCGGCCGTCTCGTCGTCGGTCGTCGCCGCGCCAGGCCGGGTCGCCCGCTCGTCGGCGACCTCCGTCTGGAGAGTGCTGTCGAACCGGTTCTGGCTGGAGGCATTCCCACCTGGCGGCACTTCCACGATGCCCAGCAGGTCGGCCACTAAGATCTCCTGGGGTCGCCTGTTCGGGTCGTGCTCGTCAAAGGCGATTTGATCGGCGCGGTGCTTGAGATCCTCCGTCCATCGGATTGACCCGTTCACCGAGACGCCGTCGGCTCTGGAGCCGACGAAGCCGAGGAACTCCGGGTGGCCGTCAGTTAGGGGTACGTCAAACCGCTCGGTGTCGTCGGCCGATTTCGGGGCCGGGTATTCGAGGCCCGGCTGCGGGAAGAGGAGGACCCGGATGACCTTTTGGCCGTCGGCCCGCGCGAGCCGTTGGAAGCGGTATTGCCAGTCGGTCGCCGCCTCGATCGTCGCGGCGGCCAGCGCGAAGGAAACTCCCCCGAGGAGGCGAGGCGGGAGCAGCTCGGTGATCCTCTGGCGGATCTCCTCGATCTGGCCGGGCTCGTGCTCGAAAGCGACGCGGCCCGCCAGCCGGTAGCCGCTGATCGAGACGGCGATCTCCGCCTCGCCCCGGAAGCCGACGTTCGCCTGGCTGTCGAGCGCGGCCGTCAGCGCCGCGTTGATCGCCAGATCGAGCGTGCGCCGGAAGCGGATCGTCTTGGAGATCTTCAGCCAGCGGCTGATCTTGATGCGGAAACTGGCCTCAGCCGCCGCAAACAGCCTCACGGTCGTCGCCAGCCGGACGTCCCCTACGAGGAACGTCCGGAACTGGGTGTCGATCGCCCCGGCGAACGAGGCGCGAAAGAGGCCCGAGCCCTCAATGCCGATGGTTGCGCGGGCCGAGCCGAACCCGACGTCAAACCCCCACTCGGCCTGCGCGCGGAGCTGCACCGCGATGGCGTAGTTCAGGCCGAAGGTCGTGACGCCCCGGTACAGCCCGAAGCGGAAGCCCGCGGTCAATTCCCCCTCGAAGGGCCCGAGCCGGTACGGGCCGATCTTCGTCTGCCAGGGCCAGCCGACCTCCAGCAGCAGGCCGTCCGGGTCGGCCGAGAAGAGCATGGTGGTCTCGACGCGCGACAGCACTTCGCCCAGGAGCTTCGGCGTGCTCCCCCCGAGCTTGGGCCTCGGGAGCGTCCGGAACATGGCGAAGACGCGGCGCTCGCGCACCGAGATCCCCAGGGCTCCCCGACCCACCGGCCGCTGGATGAAGGCCGGGTCGCGCGTCTCGTCGGGCGACGTGAACAGCCAGAGGTTCACCCCGGCGATGATCTGCAGATCCTGGTCGATCGCCAGCAGAATACTGCCGGCGAACGGGTGGGGCTGGTCGCGCTCCAGCTTGCTGTAGGTGATCAGCCCAGAGCCGACGAGCATCCACTTGAGCGGACCGCGCCGGTTGGCGGGCCGCGCCGGCACCCACGACTCGACCTGCCGAGGCTCGGGTAGGCCTCGGGGGTTGTCCACCAGCGCCACGACCTTCTGGGGCAGCGGCAGGTTCGAGGGCTCCAGCCCCCGCAGCGCCTGGTACACGCCGATGCCGACCCCCAGCGACCGGAGGAAGAACCCGGCGAAGAGGGCCGCGTCGAAGTCGGCCTCCACGAACACCGCCATCGACGGGACCATGTCCCCATTGAGGGCACGCACCCGCGTGAGCTTGACGATGCCGCTCATGCGCGGCAGCGACTCCGTCGTGATGGCGAAACCGCCCACGAAACCGGTCTCGTTCTCCAGCTCGACGAATTCCAACTCGCCGTCGAGGCGAAACCCGCCGGGGACGTCAAAGCTCGCCGCGATCCTGCCGACCCGGAAGTCCGGCGGGCCAAAGCCGTGCTCGCCCGGCGTGATCGTGATCCCGCTGAGCGTCAGCGAGGAATCGACGCCCGGCAGATTCGACAGCGTGATGTCCCCTTCCAGTTCGTACTCGTTCCCCGGCGCGATCGTCAGCGCCCGCAGCTCGACGTTCAGGACGTCGGCGAACGAGAACCGTTTCGGCGGGAAGTCGAGCCGAATCCGGGCGGCGCTGAGATGGAGCAGGTCCAGGTCCTCGAAATCGACTGCCACGCCGCCGAACAGGTCGGACAGCTCGCGCACCTCGCGCGCCGACCGCCCCACCGGAGGCGTGAACTCGATCCGGCCGGTGAGCCGGGCGCGGCTGCTCCACTTGCCGCCCTTGAACGCGATGCCCAGGCTGAACGCCGTCAGACGAAAAAGCGCGAACAGAGCGGCCACGCGGAACTCGCTCACCCCCGCGATGTCGAGCGTGCCGGCGCAATCGAGCGTCCCGGTCGCGTCGTCCTGCGACAGGTTGATGCGGAGCGTCCCCACGGCGTCGTCGAAGTAGCGCAACGTCGCCGACGCCTGGAGGCTGCCCGCGACAAGCCGGCTGTCCTTGAAGGCGATCTCGCCGACGACGGGCGGACGCCCAGGGTCGTCGCCGGACTTCTCGGGCGATCGAACCGCGACTGCCCCCTCGAATCCCGTGTCGGTGCCGGCCCCCAAGTCGACGCCCTCGGCCCTCGCCGACCCTTTCAGGTCGATCCCGGCGGAGTGGAGCCGGAACTCCTCCAGGTCGAACGTGAACCGAAGGGCCTCGGGCCGATCGGCCGCGACGGCGTCGGAGCCAGGGACCCGGACCGAGATCGGCTGCGGCGTGGTCTTGCGCGACTCAGCCCGATCCCAGGTGATGCTGGGCGCCCTCGGGTCGCAGACGAGCCGGAAGGCCGTCCCCACGGGCACGTGCAGAGAGACCATCGCGTTGCCGAACCGCGAGCCCGCCGCCTCGCCCGTACGCACCAGCGTCTCGGCCGTGCAGCGAAGCGCACCGGGCCGGAACCGCAGTCGGCCGCCGTCATCCCCGGGCATGGTGAAGACGAACGTGCCGTCCGCCGCGAGCAGCTCACCTTCCCCCTCGCCGGCCACGTGCACCCGCATGCAGGCCCGCAGCCGCGCCTCGCCCCCCTCGACGGCGAAACTGGTCGCTTGGCCGTCGCCGCACTTGTCGAACGTCACCGAGGTCGGCAGGGCCGCCCCCAGCACGCGGCCCGAGAGCGACCGGAGCCGCCGGCCGGTGGCGACGTCCGGCGGCTCCACGCCGTCGAAGAGCTCCCGGACGAGGGCAAGAGTCAGCTCCGGATAGCCGCCGGTCCATCGGATCGCCCGAGGTCGCGCGCCGGCGGAGAGGGCGCGGGCCTTCAGGTCCACCAGCCAATCCGAGTCCGCGCCCGAGGCGGACCAGACATTGTTGACGACCGCCTTGGAACCCTGGAAGACGTCGAAGAGGTCGAGCCGCAGGCGCGCCGAGACGTCCTCGGGCAAGTCCAACGTCAGCCCTTGCTCCGGCGTGTAATGGAGCGTCAGCGCGCCAGTTCCGGTGGCGAGCGCGAGTCGAGCCAGGGGCGAGCCGAGGTCGATGCCGATCTCCCCCTTCAACGTGGTCGTCAGCTCGGGCCGGAGCGTGCCGTCTTGCCCGATCGTCAGCCGAAGCGCCGCCGAGATCCCGTTGTCGGCTCCGCTCCCGATCAGCTCCAGCACCAAGGGGAGGCCGTATTCCAGGGGCGAAAGGCGGTCGGGCTTCTGCTCGAAGAGCGCGCCCGATCGGAATTCCAGCGCCGCCTCCTCGGCGTCTCCGGGCGCCAGGGCGAATCGGAGCCAGGGCGGGGTCCGACCGGCAGGCTCGTCGAGGTCGCCGGTGGAGGTGGCGAACGACCAACGGAGCGGGCGGGGCAGAAGCTTGTGGTCGAGCACCACGTCGAGATGCGCCGCGACCGCGAGGTCGGGACCGTTCGGCCGGACCTCGTCCACGACGAGGCTGGCGCTAAGCTTCACGCCCAATTCGTCCGTGAAATGCGACGCGCCGAGCACGCGCTGCAGATCCAGTTCGAACGACTTCCCCTCCAGGTCGCCGGGGGCTGTCAGCCGCCTCGCGGTGAGGCGACCGTCGTTCGCCAGGGGGAGCGGGCCTCCGGATTTGGCGAAGTTGGCGACGTGCAGGGCGTCCTGATCGCCGTCTGGCTCGTCGCCGGCCGCGACGTTCACCGACGCTGGGGAGACGACCGGGATCGCGAACCCGAAGACCCGATCCGGGAGCTTCACCGGGGGGGCGGTCGCTCCCGCGTCGTCCTCGGCCTCGTCGAGGGTCACCAGACCGCCGAGGTCCAGCGCGGTCAGGGCGATGGCCTGGACCTGGCACTCGCCGGTCTCGCTGAGCGGACCGATCAGGGCCAGGCCGAATTTCTGGTTCGGCTTGGCCGCCCCTGGGGGCGCGGTGCCAGTTGGGATGAGCTGGAATGTCTCCGACGGATTCAGGTTATGGAACGGGTCAGGAAGCGCCGGGCCCGTCACTGCGGCGGGGTCATGGTACTCGAACCTCGCGTCACCCCGCAGGAGAGGATCGCGTGCAATGCTCTGAAGGGCGGCGAGCTGCGGATCGCCGGCTGGATCAGGTCCGGGAGGGTGCGGTCGCAATTCAAATCCTAGATTGCCCCTTCCGGGGTAACGCGGCCACCCTCGATCTTTGTCGGCGTCGACCCGAGTGGTCACGTTCGGCAGTGTCGGCGAAAGGTGGGGACCGCTGGAGACGATCGCATCGAACAACGCCGCAATGAGTCGCTCCTGGTCCGCATCGTTCCACGGACCGACCGTGGTGGGAGAATTTAGGAGCCCAGCAGCAGCTATGACGTTTTCGACTCGCCGAGAGGCGTTCCCTCTCCGCAGCACGCGGCCAGGCTGGTTGATATGCCAACGCAGCAGCAAGGCGACGGCCGCCTCCGAGTTGAAGACCTCTCCGAGTGTCGCGGCCCGAAGCTCGGCCGGGTTCGGACTGGCCGGATTTCTGAATTGTTTCGGCAGGCCGGGCGCATCACGGAAAGAGGCCGAACGCAGATCGCGAATCCTGAAGCGGGCCATGTCATACATCGCCCTTCGATAGATGTCCCGCGTCCTGCCGGCCATCACCCAGCGGTAGAACCAGTGCCAGGATCGATAGTAATTCACCTCCGCGAGGGTCCGTGGCACGGAGGTCGGGTTGCCCGCCTCGGCGGGCCGCGTCCACCAGACGTTCGAGTAGGTCCGCAGCTCCGAGGCGAACAGGTCGGCCCCATCGGCCCCCCACGCCCGATCCACCCCAAGGCCGAAGCGGGTAAACAGGTCGCGGAACTCGTCCGGAGCCTTCTTCTGATAGTAGGCCGCGAAGCCGGCCAACTCGCCCGCCGCGGCGCCTCCCCCGGACTGACCGAGGGCGAAGATCCAGTGGCACGGGCCGACCGAGACGACCCCGGGGTCGTACGCGTTGACGCTGTCGAAGTAGCCGACGCACTCCGCCTCGGCGACCGCCCGGAGGACGCGGTACGTCGAGCGCTTTTCGGGCGACACGTCGATCGCCACGGCGGTCTCCCCGGTGAAGCTTTCCGGCATCAGCTCGGCCTGGAGCAGGTGGAACTTGGGGTGCGACCGCGGCCCGCCCAGCGACTCGTACGGCGCGAACTCGCCGATCTCCTCCCAGGCCGGGGCGAGGAAAACCAACAGGCTCGCCGGGTCGGCGGCCGCGATGTTCCTCAGGTCGGTCGCGTTCCGGTTCTCGGCCGCCCCGGCGAAGCGGACGTCCCACGGCCCGCCGTCGGGGCCGATCACCTCCAATTGCGCTTGATCGGCCGGCTCGATGCCGACTCGCGGCAGGAGCAGCGCGTTCACCTGCGCCGCCGTCGTCGCGGGACCGAAGTCGAGCTCAGCCGTGTCGCCGGTGGCATCCGTGCCGAACCGCAGGCGCGTCAGGCCCGGGGCGAGAATCTCAACCCGCGCCGCCATGCGAGCGTCGCCCAGGGGCCGGAAATCGGCCGTGAAGTCCCGGGCGTAGACCCGCGGCGTGCGGTCCCGAAGGTCATCAAATCGCCATAGGTTCAGAGCGTTGGGGAACGGGTCGCCCGTCCGGCGAGCGTTGCGGAACGAGCCAGTGATCCGGAATGCCGCGACGACGACCGGGCAGCGGAGTTGGTTGTCCCGCCAGAACTCCAACAGCCGCGCCGTCTCCGCATTCACGACGCCGGTGGCGGGACGAGGTTGGCCCGAGGCAATGTAGCGATCGGGCTCGGCCAACTGGCGTCCGCGGAGCGCGTCGAAGGGGCGGGCCGTCCCCTGCTTGCTCTGGGGATGGACCTCGGCGACGAACTCGGAGGCGGCATAGATCTGGAACTCGCGGACGGCCATCTCGGTGGCCGGTCCGTAGCGACCGTCGAATTCGCCGTTGGCGGCCGGCTTAATGAAGCCGAAGCCCAACTCGTGGAGGAGTTGCTGAAGATCGGCGACGAACGTCGTCCCCGGCGGCTTCCCGTGGTTGCCGCGCCCCTCGTAGCGCGGCGCTCTCGTCGCGTCGCCGGGGTCGGGTCGGTCGTTGTCGCCGCGCCGCAGGGTTAGCCCGTCGAAGAGAGGCACGACTTGCGTTCCTTTCTGCGTGGAGGATTCGGGATGCGTGCCGGCCGGTCGACCCCGTGCGCGGCGGGAGTAGGCGCGGAATCAAGGCGGGCGTGGTGAGTCATCGAGCTTTCCGGGCGACACAGCAGACACCCACAGGGGTTGTCCGGGCTGGCTCCGAACCAACCGCACACCCGCCAGGGTTATGGCCCAGAGGATGGTGGGGGCGGACCTGCCCCGCCCCGCCCCGTCCCGCCCCGACACGGCATGCTCCGAGCTGTTTCATTGAACTACCGGTCGACCGGTCCTTATCCGCGTCGCTCCGGCGAGCGAGTGAGATCGCTCAGGTTGAATCCAGTGTGGAGACGGCGATGAGCTTGCCAACGTCGATGATGTGCAAGTCGCACAGCGAGCGGAAGATGGCCCGCATTTCGACGTGGAAAGCGGCCGAACTGATGGCCTCAGCCCGCCCTGCGAGGATCTTGAGCCGCTGGATCGGGGCGACCGCGTGCATTGATCTACATCCATCAATATATAAATTTGCAACCTTAATCACTCTTTGATACGCGTCGATGAACTGCCTCCGCTGGCCCGCGGTCAAGTCATCGACCGAGTCGAGGAAATCGCGTAGCGAGAACTCGGTCGCCCCTCCCGCCCCGACGTTCGGGAGGCCAGCGCGCGCGGCCGCTGGTTCGTCCCCGGTGTCGCCGATCCCGACGCACGGTCGACCGAGCTGGCGAAGCACCCGATCCAACCTCTCCAGGCGCTGCTCGGTGGTCAGGTCGGCGTCGGTCATGCCAGGGACTCTCGTCTCGCCGGGCGCGGGCTGGGCACTCGGGAGGACCGCTCCCCGGCCGGACCGCTCCCGAATGTGGTGTTCGAGGCGTCTCCACCCGATTCCTCATCCGTAGGGGGCGATGGAGAGCCCCGGTCGGCGGCGAAGCGGTCCGCGGCGTGGGCTCCAGGACGACGCGGCGGCCCGCGCTCGGCCGTGTCCAAACACCCACAGAGTTCGGTCCCCGAATCCGGGGCCGAGATCGAGCGCCCAGGCTCAGAGCGGCTTCAGGCCGTCGTATTCGACCTCGACGTAGAGCCCTTGTCCGTCCACAACTCGGCATTGTGAACCTCCGTCATGCCGGAGCAGGACGACCCGGGCGCCCGCCGGGAACGTGCCATCGGGCGACTTCCCGGCCTGGGCGCCCGAATAGGAGTACGGCAAGGGCCGGGTCGCCTCGTGGGTGAACCGATTCGGGGCGGGAACAATCACGTTCGGGCCCGGGACGCAAGCGTTCTCGGGCAAGACGATCGATTCGGGCCGGCGAAAGCCTTTCATCACGCGGTTCTCCGCCTCCCAGGCATCGGGCGTCACGACTGCTCCGCCCGCCAGTCGCGAACAGCTTACCTGAGACTAGTCGCGGGCAACACGATCGGTAGATGCGGAAGAACGACACCCAGATCCTGTTCACTCTCGGCCGCCGCAAACTGCCCCGCCTCGGCCATCATAAGAAGATCCGGCAGGTTATAGGGCTCCGCGGCGCTCAGGTCCACGCCATACCCCAGATCGGCCAGACTCGCCACGGTGAGCTGGCTGAGCGGGTTCCCGGCAGCGCCGACAAACCCTGTCATCAGTTCGTTGCCGAAAACCGTGTCGCGCCAGTGGGAGTTGGCGGTGCCTGGTCCGCCGGTGTTCTCGACCGGGACCGCTGTTGGGGAAGTGCCGCGCAGAGTACCGTACTCCCGCATCGCGCCTGCGCCGGTGAAAGTTGGGTTCGACGTGCCCGCCCCCTTCAGAACGCGCTTCTGAGACCAGATGGTACCGATTCCCAGAACATGACCCATCTCATGCGTGATCACGTCATTGAGCGTGCCGCGTTGCTCCATACTTTGGAGGTCGGCGGCATCGAACGTCATCTCGCCCTTGGCAGGAATGAACGCGGCGGCGCCGGCGTTCGCGGGCCGCAGCCTGGTGGGGCCGGCCTGCCCAAGGACCCTGCCGGGGCCGTCAATGTCAGCCCCCTGCGCCAGGATCAGCACCCCCCGGATCAGTTCCCCGTCGACTTGTACGCCGGGCAGGGCGCCGACGATGACCCGAGTCCAGCGGTCGGCCGCGCTGCGGAAGGCGTCCTTCTGGGTCTGGGTAAGGCCGCCGAGGAACCTCACCTCGATCGTGAAGGCAGAGGCCGCCGCTGCGAGCGACACCGCTCCTTCCAGCAGCGAGGCCCCGCCCTGCGCGAAATACGACTCGATCTCGTCAGTCCCCGCGGAGGTGGTCGTTGTGACGGCCTGGGGTTGCTGCACTTTGTTAGTCGAGGTGCCAAACTGGGCGGTCAACACGGCTATCTTCTGGAGCACTTGTTCCAGATTCTGAAGCCGTTGTTCCGTCGTACCGCTGGCCATTGACTCATCTCCCGGTGAGGATTCGTCGTGAAATAGCTCTCGACCTGTGGACCCCCGAGGTTTGGTCTCGTTCCGAGAAACATTCGCTTTGCCCGGCTTCTGCCCGCCGTGCAGAGCCTTGGCACTCTGACTCCGTTTCCGTCCCGCCGCGCCGGGTTTCCGTTCTGCGGGGTCCGGAAGGACGACGTCGTCGGGGGGTAACGCCTTGGGTTTCCCCTTCTTCGGTGTACGAGCCATGCCAAAGCCCAGATGAAGTTCACTCAGATGGGACCGAATGCGACAGGGTCTCGCTCGACAGACCCTGTTACACGCTAAACCACGGGATTTTCTGTGTCAAAACGAAACCGAAATGAATTTAATTTTACCATAAATTGGAGCCCGGGCGCATTGGTGGGCTCCCGCCTCGTCGTGACGACGCGATAGGAACGGTGGTCGCCGGGCCGCAGGGCTCATGTTCTACCACAGTGAATCTTGACGGCCGTTTCGCTCTCCTGGCATGCCAGGAGGAGCCTCATAACGAAGCGACACGTCGTAGGACTGACGGATGACGAACGAGCTGCCCTGGAGCAGTGGGAGGCGGCTTCGTTGACCCGCCGCCAACGGTATCGGGCCCGTATCCTGCTGATGGCCGACGCCGGCGACACCGACGAGGAGATCGCCGACGAGGCGGGCGTCTCGATCGGCGCCGCGACCAACGTCCGGCGCCGGTATGCCGCCGGCGGCTTCGAGGCGGCCCAGCACGACAAGCCCCGCCCCGGCGCCCCGGCGCCCGGCCCATCCTCGACGGCAAGGCCGAGGCGATCGTCGTCGCCCGGGTCCTCAAAAAGCGACCTCCAGCCGTGGCAGAAGAGGTCGTGGCACCTCCCCAAGGGCGTAGACGGGGAATTCATCCATCGCATGGAGGACGTGCTGGAGTTGTACGCCGAGCCGTACGACCCGGCCCGTCCGGTGGTCTGCATCGACGAGGCGAGCAAGGAACTGCGGGGGAACGTCCTCGAGCCGATCCCGCCGGCGCCCGGGTCGCCGACGCCCGACGAAAGCATTCCCGCCTCTACCCACAGAATCCTCTGCGGTCGATCACAAGTGGTGTTGAGTGAGGAACGTCGTTTTTTCGATCCGTCGGCCCAATCATGCGCCACGATATTTTATGGAGGGTGCACTCCGGGAGATCGACGTCCGGTGTTCAATCAGAAGGCAGTCAGACGGCGTCCGACATCGAAAGGGCGATCGAACGAAGCCGCCGCGGTGGACGGATGTTGTTGATGCAAAGAGCGAATGGAAAAGTGTTTGCGTTGCGTGGGTTCGCTTGCGGCGGCGCGCGAAGGAACCCGATCGAAGCCGACCGTCGGCGTCGAGTTCCGGCGGCGGGGGCGGCTGGCGGGCGCGTCGGTGGGCGAGTGGATGAGGGAAGGAATTCCAGAATCTCGCTCGGCGACTCGACTCCACGAGCCCGGCCGTCGTATGGTGTACAGAGGCTTGCCGCTCAGGTCGGTCGCTTAGTCGGCGGAGGGTCGTCGTCGTCTTGAGGCCTCGTCGAGGGGTTCCTGGTGGCCCCGACCGGGTTGGCGGCGTTATAAAGGTAAGCAACCGGAAGGCTGCGCGAGGCTTTCGATCGAATTGGTCTAGCTTGCGGGGCGTGCCCACATGGAACGACGCTTCTCGCCACCGTCGTCCGACGAGCATCCGGTCGCCGACGTGTCGGACTACGGCCTTGCGCCGAGGAACGTCGACGACCACTCGACGGCGACGGACGGCCAGCTGACCCTGGTGGTCGACGATCCTTTGCTGGCGCCCCAGCCCCGTCCCCCAGTGGAAGGGGCGGAGGCGGCTCCTCGCGCGGCCGGATCCCCGGCGGCCTCGGAGGCGGCCGGTTCGCCGGCCCCCGCCGAGGGGGGCGCGGCGGAGCCTCGGGTGCGGAAGCTCCAGCCGAAGCGCAAGCGGCGGGTTCGGCTCAAGCACATCCTGCCGGCGTGGAGCGTCTCGCTCTTCGTCCACATGGCGATGTTCGCCTTCCTGGGGCTGGCCACGGTCACCAGCGTCTCGCACGAGGCCAAGCCGATCGACTTCGACTCGGCGCTCGGGGGAGCCGACCGGGCGATCGAGGAAGCGCCGATCATGGACGACCCGGTCGACGAGCGGCCCGACCGGCTGGAGGACCGCTTCGAAATGGCCTCCGCGCCGACGACCGAGACGATGTCGGCCGACGAGCGCCCGGACATCGGCAGCGTGGTGGCCACCGGCGCGCTGAAGCCCTCGGCCACGCCGTCCGTCCGCGGTCCGGCCCCCCGAGGGGGCGCCGAGGCCCGGTTCGCCTCCATCGAGGGGCTGAAGGGGAAGAACATCTCGGCGCTGACCACCATCCCGAGCGCCCTGGGGCTGGACGTTTCGGTCAACGGCCACGTCGGCGGCGACCCCACCTTCGGCGTCTCCGAGATCGGCGACGCTCTGAACCAACTCACCCGTGAGATCCTCCGCCACCTGGAAAACCACAAGGTGACGGTCGTCTGGCTGTTCGACGAGTCGGCCAGCATGCGGGACGACCAGAAGGCGATCGCCGCCAAGTTCGACCGCGTCTCCTCCGAGCTGGGCAAGTACGTCGGCTCCGACAAGAAGGCGGCCGGCGCGCTCAACCACGCGATCGTCGGCTTCGGCAAGGAGATGGATTTCGTCCTGGACAAGCCCACGTTCGACATCGACGTGATCCGTCGGGCGATCGGCGACCTTCGGATCGACTCCACGGGCGAAGAGAACACGATGCAGGCGATCCGCGAGACCGTCGGCCGTTACTCGGGCCTGGTCTCCAAGGATCGCAAACTGCTTCTGGTGCTGGTCACCGACGAGTCCGGCGACGACGGCAAGTTCGTCGAGGAGGCGATCGAGTCCCTCAAGAAGACCAAGACGGCCCTGTACGTCATCGGTCGCCAGGCGGCCTTCGGCTACCCCTTCGTCCGCCACAAGTACGTCGACCAGATCACCAAGGACGTTTACTTCCCAACCATCCGCCGCGGCCCCGAGTCGGCCGACGTCGAATGCTATCAGTGGGACGGCCTCTACACCCGATGGGACGAGCAGCCCTCCGGCTTCGCCCCCTGGGAACTCGCCCGGCTGACGAAGGACTCCGGCGGCATCTACTTCCTCCTCCCCAGCGAGGAGAGCATGCGGATCCGCCAGCGTGATCGGACCTACTCGATCGAGGTCCTCAAGGAGTACATGCCCGAGTACGTCTCTCGCGCCGCGTACTCCCTGCGGCGCGACGATTCGGAGCTGCGCCGCAGCCTGTACGCCCTGGTGGTGGAAACCCGCGACTTCTCGTTCCGTCGCGAGTTCCCGATCGAGCCCGACGCACTCCGTCAGACCGCCGCCGAGCAGATCGAAGGGGCCACCGTCCGGCTGAACATCCTGGAGGATTATCGCCGGCGGCTCGCCAAGATGAAGAAGTTCCGCGACCGCGAGCCCGAGCGCCGCTGGCGCGCCCACTACGACCTGATGCTCGCCCAGACCGTCGCCTATCAGGTCAAGACGTATGAATATCGGGCCTTGATGGAGAAGCTGGTCAACGCCCCCCAGAAGCCCAAGAAGCAGTCGACCCCGGACGTGACGAACACCTTCGTCGTCGACCACGCCGTCAATCCGGTGGCCGACCCCAAGATCACCGCCGAGAAGATCGCCGAGGCCAAGAAGCTGCTCAACGACGTGATCGCCGAATATCCCAACACCCCCTGGTCCGACCTCGCCGCCGACGTCCTCGCCCGAGGCTTCAGCGTCGTCCTCAACGAATGGTCGCACAGCCCCAAGTACCAGGACCGCAGCCAGTTCGTCCCGAAGTTCTGACCTGAGCGGCCGGCGCGTTCGACGCAAAATGATGAAGATCGTCCAATAATCCTCCTCCCCTCGCGAAGAAGGAGCATGCCCCTCGATCGGACCTCGACGTCGAAGGCCCGCGACGGGGCGGGGAGGCCGTCCCTGTTCTGGGACGCGTGCGAAAGGACGAGTCGCGATGAAGAACGTGGCTGCGACGACGATCGCCCTGGCGGGGCTGGCCTGGGCCGGCCTCTCATCGGCTTCAGCCGACGAGCCGAAGAAGCCGGAACGAGTGCCCGTGACGTTCTCGGGTGGATATGAGACTGAGCCAGAAGATCGCGGCCGGCCCGTCGTGCTGGTGGCGGCCGGGATGGGGGTCAAGCCCGAGGTCTTCCGCGAGGCCTTCAAGGGCGTTCGCCCCGCGCCGGCGGGGACGCAGCCGACCGAGGAGCAGAAGCGTCAGAACAAGCAGGTCCTGGAGAAGGCCCTGGGCAAGTACGGCGTCGACCGCGACCGGATCGACGAGGTCTCCAACTACTACCGCTACAACCGCGGCAAGGGCGAGATGTGGCGCAACAAGCCGGCCGTCGCCTTCGCCCTGGTCCAGGACGGCAAGGTCGTCGGCTACGAGGTCGCCGATGCGGGCTCCGGCTACAGCTCCACGCCCACCATCACCGTCCCCGGCGTGAAGGACGCTCCCGCCAAGGTCGAACTCTCGTTCGGCAAGGACCTCGCGAAGAACGGCTCGATCGCCTCCATCACCGTCCCCAAGGCCAAAAATTGACGGCTCCGGCCGACGGCTCGCGTCTCCTCCTCGGCATCGCATGTGCAATACTCTCTCACCGACGCCCGCACGAGGTTCTCGGCCGTCGCGGTCGACGGCGGGCGAATGCGACGCATGAGGAGGAGACACTCCAATGACCATCCACCACGCCACGATCCTGGGGACCAGGGCCGCCGTGTTGCTCTCTTTGGCGCTCGGCGCGGCTTCGACGGCCTCCGCCCAGTACGCCCCGGCGCCCGTCGCCCCGAACAGCACCGCAAACACCGTGAACGCCGTCACCAGCCTGGTCACGGGCCAACCCGCGCCGACGACCGGCTACTACTATCCCAACACCGCTTACCCCGCCGGTACGACCTACCCGGGTTACGCACCAGCGACGACGACGCCCTACGCCACGGCCCCAGGCTACGCCCCCAGGTATCCTGCGGGGACGTATTATCAATCGGGCTATTCTGGATACGTCCAGCCCCAGGCGACTTACCCCGGCCAGCAGCAGTCCATGTATCAGCAGCAGACGTACCCGTACTCGCAGCCGATGACCGGCAACCGCTACGTGGACGCCGCCCGGACGCTCATCCAGCCCCAGTATCAGACCGCTCCCACCGGCTACTACTACCAGCAGCCGGGGATCCAGAACGTCATCCCCCGGCGCTAAAAGCGGCTCACTGAAGACGGTCGATAACCACGGGCTCCCCGGAATCTTCTGGTTTCGGGGAGGCCGCTCCGCGCGCGGGCGTCGTCTCGCTCATGGGGTTGCATGCGAATGCGTGGCTCTGAACGACCCTCCCGCCGACGAGGTGTTCCTCGACGATCCTGTCGACGACGTCCGCCGTGACCGAGTGATACCAAACGCCGTCCGGATAGACGACCATCAGCGGCCCGCCCCGGCAGAGCCGCAGGCACTTGACGAACGAGCAATAGACGTCGCGGCCGCTCTTCCGGAGCTTCGCCAACTGCTTGTTCAGCCGCTTGCCGGCCTCGCGGCAATCCTCGCCCTCGCAACAGCTCTTGCCCAGGCACATCAACACGTGCCGCTCATACCCGCCCTTGCCGGTCGTCGAGATCCCCCGAGCGACGGCCTTCTTCGCGACCTTTCTGCGAAGCTCGTCGTGCTTCCCCATGCGCACGCTCCTTCCTGCTCTGCGATCGCAACGGCCTTCCCCCCTCGCGGGGGAAGGTGGCCCGAAGGGCCGGATGAGGGGGGCGAGACCGAAGGCCGTCGGATCGTTCAGGGAGTCGGAATCAACGGATGGAGATTTCAAAAAACTTGATTGATCAACCCTCGCCCTCGTCGAAGAAGTCGTTCGAGACCTCCTTGAGAGCGTACGTCTTGGTTGTCGTGACGCCCAGGTCGTGCTCGATCATCAGGGCCGCGAGTCGATCGCCGTCGACGAGGACGACGGTTTTGCCCTCGATCCGCTGTAGGAATTCCAGGCCGTCCTTGGTGAATGTGGAGGTCGTCAGGATGACGCCCTTCTTGGCCCGATAGTAGTCCATGCTGCCGACGAACTGCTGGACGATCGGTCGACCGACCGGGCCCTCCCACCGCTTGGCCTGGATACAGACCACGTCGAGTCCGAGCTTGTCCTGTCGAATTACCCCGTCGATGCCCCCGTCGCCCGACTTCCCGGTGACGCTCCCATGCCCCGCGACCCCCCCGTAACCCATCGCCATCAACAACCTCACGACAACGCTCTCGAAGAACGCCGGCGAGCACGATTTCAGGCGGGCCAGAACCTCTTCGGCCGTGGCCTGGAGGAGAGATTGGTAGGCGGATTCGATGAGTTCGTGCGGTGTTTGCTCCTCTTCGAGAATCGGTGCTGGCTTGGTGGTCTTGTCCTCGGTTTCCGGTTCGCTCTTCTCTTTGAACTCGCGATATGACGGAAATCGCTTCAGAAACCTAACGTCGATCTTGGAAGGGCTCTCCGCCAGAATGCTGCGGCCGAGATTCGTGATTCGTACCCGACCGCGCGTCGGGTACTCGAAGAGGCCAGCGAATTTCATATAGGTTCGAGCCCAACTCACGCGATTCGCAATCGTCGTCTGCTGGCCGCTAGGGACGAGATGTTCGCGCTCCTCCTGCGTGAGTCCGAACTGATCGGCGATCGCTGTCGTCAGGTCGCGGACGCTCCAATCTTGGCCGTCAGATAACAGCTTGAGCATGGGGAGCATGATCGTTTGGAAATCGGGGATCGCCACGGAATCGCCTCGTTTCGGATGCCGACGTTCCTTCTCCCGCGAGACTGCAAATGGACGGCGTCGGCTCCTTGGTTATACATCCATTTCGGGTCGCCTGCAGCCCGGGCTCGCCCTGCCCAGGCCAAGCGTGTTGGGCGTTTGTCAGAGTTCGAATGGAATCCAGCAGATCGTTCTGAACGCGACGCCGATCCCCCCTCATCCGGCCCTTCGGGCCACCTTCCCCCGCGAGGGGGGAAGGCCGTTATGGTTCGGATGAACGGTCCGCTCGGTGGATGCCCAGGCGGCTTCATGAAAGAAATCGAATCGATCGCCCTTGCGGCCTTGCGAGTTCCGGGCTACTTTCACTTCGGTAGTCAAACGAACAGGAGGCGGCGGCGATGGCGATGCAGGTCCGCGGCGAGTTCGAGGTGACGATGACGCCCCAGGAGCCGAGTCCGCTGGCGGGGGAGGCGGGGGTGCATCGGATGGCGCTGGACAAGCGGTATCACGGGGAACTGGACGCGGTGGGGAAGGGGGAGATGCTGGCGGCGCACGGCGGGGTGAAGGGCTCGGCCGGCTATGTGGCGATGGAGCGGATCACGGGGACGTTGCAGGGGCGGGCCGGGAGCTTCGTGGTTCAGCATCACGGGATCATGGACCGCGGCGAGCCCAGCCTGTCGATCACGGTCGTCCCCGACTCGGGGACCGAGGGGCTGGTTGGGATCTCGGGGAAGATGGGGATCACCATCACGGAGGGGAAGCATTTCTACGATTTCTCATACGACCTGTCCGACGCCCCCTGAGCCGAACGACTCGGCCCAGTCGCTCGATGAGCTGACCAGTCGGAACATCGCGGTCGTGGCGCGGATGGAAGAGGACTCGCGGAACATCCGCACGCGCGGCGAACGCCTGGCCGACTCCTTCGCGTCGGTCGTCGGGAGCTGGACCTTCATCCTGGTGCAGACCGGCTTGCTCACGGCCTGGATGATCCTCAACCTGGTCGCCTGGGTCCGGCACTGGGATCCGTACCCGTTCATCCTGCTGAATCTGGCCCTGTCGTTCCAGTCGGCCTACGCTGCGCCCATCCTGATGATGAGCCAGAATCGCCAGGCCCGGCTCAGCGAACGTCGGCACAACCTGGACCTGCAGGTCAACATGCTGGCCGAGCAGGAGACCACGGAGATCCTCCGCCTGCTGCGACAGCTCTGCGCGAAGAACGGCGTCGAACCCCATGACGCCTCCGAATCGGCCCTTGAGGAAGAGACCCGTCACGAGGACATCATCCGCCGGATCGAGACCGAGCTGGAGGCCCGCGTCGACCCCGACAGCAACCCCGCGGGGCCGGGGCCTCGGTCGTCCTGAGAAATCCGCGAACCGTCGAATCTGCCGGGTGCCATGCTACGCCGTCCACTGATGCGAGGGTTGGGCGGCTGGAAGATGGTCCTGGACAAGGCCTTGGGGCCTCCGGTATGGCTTCGTTCTTACCACGGAATCAAGTCACGACGCGGGGGCCCGAAGGTGACGTCATCTTACGGTCAGCAGCTCGCCGAGGCGATCCGCGAAGTCCTGCCGCCTCACCTCTTCACTCGGCTCCCGGTGGGTCGCGTCGAGATCTGGCGGCCCCAGCGGTTGGTCTGGCTGGGGTTGTTGTCGTCCTGGGGGCCGGCTCGACGTTGACGGCTCGCTGGAGGGCGGCCGTCGAGGTCGCCCGGGCGGTCCATCTCCACTGGACGTTCGGCTCCTCGTATTCGGGGTTCACCGCGGCATTGAGTTGTCGCGGCCTTGATCTGGTCGGGGTCGTCGCGGCTCGCCTCCGGTCGGCCGGCGAGGCCGCCGGGCTCCTCGGCGGGGGGCGTCGCGTCTTCGCCGTCGACGGCACCCGGATCGAGGCCCCGCGCACCCTCGCCAACGAACGCGGCCTGGGTCGAGCCGGCCGCGAGAAGACTGGCCCCCAGGTCTTCCTGACGGTCCTCTGGCCCCTGGGCTCCGGCGCCGACTCCAAGCGTCGCCACATGGCCGACATGATCGCCGGCCTGCTGTCGGGCTCGATGGTCGTCGCCGACGCCGGATTCGCCGGCTACCCGCTGTGCCGCCGGCTGCTGCGGGCCGGCCACTCGTTCCTGATCCGCGTCGGCGGCAACATCACGCTGCTGGAAGGCCTGGGCTGGTGCGTCGACGACCACGGCGACTCTGAGCAAGGGCGGCCGCCGATGGTCCTGCGACGGATCACCCTGAAGGCCACGTCCGGCGACCGCGACGGCGACGCCGAGGAGGTCCACCTGCTGACCGACGTCCTGGACCCGTCGCGGCTCGACGACGCCGAAGCGAAGCGGCGCTACCGGGCCCGCTGGGGCGAAGAGGTCTTCTTCCGAACATACAAGCAGACGATGCAGCGACGCCGGCTCCTGAGCCGGACCCCGACGACCTGCCTTCTGGAAGCGGCGTGGATCCTGATCGGCCTGTGGCTGCTGGCCCTGACCGCCTCGCGACGGATCGCCGAGGCCGGCGGCGACCCGAACCGGCTGTCGCCGGCGCGAGCCCGCGACGTGGTCCGCCGAGCGATGCGCGACGGCCGCCCCCCTCGAGGCCGCCGCCGACCGTCGCTGCCCCGCGAGCAGGCGGAGTGCCACAAGGACGACTACACGCGACGAAACCCCAAGGCGGCCCGGAACTACCCGCGAAGGAACAGGAAAAGGCCCGAAGCCCCCCAAGACCCGCACAGCCACCGCGGCCGAAATCCAATCGACAGCCCACTTTCCGCCGCGGCCGATTACATGTCAGAGGATGGCGTAGCATGGCACCCAAATCAGTCCTTCTATGGTGGTGTTGAGCGAGGAGTGTCGAAAAATCCGAGATCCGAGGGGCGGCCGCCGGGGGATCGTCGCTGATTCCAGGACAACCAAAAGCCCGAGGGAATTCGCTCCCGGCAGGCGAAGCCGCCTCGCGAGACGGATTTCTCCACCTATTCAGGATGCGATGTATGCGATGGAACCAGACGCGGCGTGACTTCCTCGCGGGAACGGTGGGGGCCGGCGCTGTGATGGGACTGTCGCCGGGCTGGCTCCGGGCGCAGAGCCCCGCCGAGGATCCTCGGGTCGCGCAGGTGCTGGCCGAGACGATCGCCGTCGACATGCACAACCACGTCACCCCCGGCGGAGGCGGCGAAGGGGGAGGCGGAGGCGGTGGCGGAGGCCGGCGCGGCGGGCCGGGCCAGAAGCCGCAGGAACCGCCGAGGCCGCAGGCTCCGCTCGACCTGGCCGACGAGATCAAGAAGTCGGGCCTGACGGCCGTCTGCGCGGCCTTCCGCCTGAGCTTCAACGCCAACGAGCCCTTCGCCGACTTCCTGAAGGGGCTCACGGCGATCGACGCCCTGATGAAGGCCGACGGCCTCAGCCGCGCCAAGAATCTGAAGGACTTGCAGACGGCCCACGCCAAGGGTCGGCCGGCGATCGTGCAGTCGATCGAGGGGGCTCATTTCCTCCAGGGGCATTTGGAGCGGGTGGAGGAGGTCTACAACCGTGGGCTGCGGCACCTTCAACTGCTCCACGACAAGGGGGACAAGGTCCAGCCGCTGGGCGACATCTACACCGAGCCCCCAACCCTGGGGGGCCTGCCCCCCTTCGGCGCGTCGGTCGTGAAGGAGTGCAACCGGCTGGGGATCGTCGTCGACCTGGCCCACGCCGCGCATGAGACGGTTCTCGGGGCCCTGAAGGTGGCCACGCAGCCGTTGATCGTCTCGCACACCAGCCTGAACACCCAGGCGGGCGACTCGCGAATGGCGAAGATGATGGCCCCGCGCCTCATCAGCAAGGAGCACGCCAGGGTCGTCGCCGACGCCGGCGGCGTGGTCGGCGTCTGGACCAAGCTCTGCGATTCCTTGAGCGGCTACGTCGCCGGCATCAAGGCGCTGGCGGATGCGATCGGCGTGGATCACGTCGGCATCGGCAGCGACACCGACGTCCTCTCCTCCCGCCCCGGCCAGGCGTTCAACACGGCATGGTCCGGCTTCTCCGGCCCCTTCTTCCCGGCCTTCGTCGCCGAGATGCTCCACCAGGGCTTCGCCCCCGCCGACATCGTCAAGATCGGCGGCGGCAACTTCTGTCGGGTCTTCGACAAGGTCACGGCCGGTCGCGTTTGAGCCTACTGCACCAGCGGCAAGAGGGCGAAGAACGTCGCCAATGCGAGCCCGATCGTGACCACGCCCTCGACGATTCGACCGGCGGCCTTGCCCTGGCCGCCGGCCCGGAGGACGAGCGCCGGGAGCAGAATGACCGAGACATAGCAGGCCAGGAGGACGAACTGCGGCGGGCACAGATGCCGCGGGAGACGCCCCTGATCGGCGAGACTCGCGACGAGCCCAATGACGGCGAACCCGACCTGGGACCAGATCAACCATCGCGTCACGAAAGTGTCCCTTGATGATGCGTGCCGGGTGCCATGGCCACGCTTGCGTGGCCATGCGAACAGCGACGGTCTTGCTAACTTCCCACACCGGTTCATGGCCACGCAAGCGTGGCCATGGCACCCTGAGACCTCCCGAGAAGTCGGCTGAAGAAACGCCGATCACCCCCCGGGAATGGCCAAAACCTCGGGCGGGGCGGCTTGCCAGATCTTGATGGTGCGGTCGTCGCTGGCGGAGACGAGAGCGCCGCCGTCGGGGCTGAAACGGATCTCGGGAATGCGGTCGGTGTGGCCTTTGAGGATCAGCACGGTCTGGCGGCTGGGCACGTCCCAGATTCGGATGGTTTGATCGGCCGAGGACGAGGCGAGTCGGCCGTCCGGGTTGAAGGCCAGGCTCTCCAGGGCGTCGACGTGCCCTTCCAGAACGCCTCGGGGCGAGCCGTCGGCGGCGTCCCAGAGCCTGACGGTTCGATCGGAGGAGGCCGTCGCGACGATCTTCCCGTCCGGGCTGAACGCGACCGTGTCGACCACGTTGGCGTGGCCGCGAAGCGTCGCGCGGGGACGGCGTTCGACGAGGTCCCAGACGATGCACGTGTCGTCGCCGCTCGCCGAGGCGAGAGTGCGGCCGTCCGGGCTGACGGCCAGGTCGAAGATGTCGTCTACATGGCCGTCGAGCGTGTAGAGCGGCTGCCGGGTCGCGAAATCCCAGGCGGTGATCGTCTTGGAGGAGTCAGCGGAGAAGAGCGTCCGGCCGTCAAGGCTGAAGACCAGGCCCGCGATGCGGCCGGCCTGCTCGGGGAACGCGCCGCGAGACTCGCCCGTGGCGGCGTCCCACAGCCGCATCATCTTGCGATCGTCGCCAGCGGCGATGATGCGGCCGTCCGGGCTGAAGGCGACGCGCTTGATCGGCCCGTCGTGGCCCTTGACCACCCGGAGCAGCTTTCGCGAGGGAAAGTCCCAGACGCGCAGGGCGTGATCGCCGTGCCCCGTCACCAGCAGCGCTCCGTCGGGGCTGAAGGCGATGCACTCTCCCGCGCCGCCGTAGGTGAGCAGCGAGGGGCTCCGGAGCGTGTGCGGATTCGGCGGGGCCTCGACGTCCCAAACCTCCACCGAGCCGCCCGCCGCCGCCGCGATCTCACGACCGTCGGGGCTCACGGCCAGGCCTTCAAGCCTGTCCGGCCCCTGGAATCGACGGATCTCCTGCTCCGTCCCAGCGTCCCAGACGCGCACCGTCCTGTCGGCGGAGGCCGTGGCGATCCTCACACCGTCGGGCAGGAAACTCAGCGAGCCCACCATGCCGTCGTGCCCGCGGATGACGGACAGTTGCGAGCCGGACTCAACGTCCCAGATCCTGACGGTGCGATCCAGCCCCGCCGAGGCGACCCGACGACCGTCTGGGCTGAAGGCCACGGCGTGCACCTCGTCGGTATGACCTTCAAGTCGGCGGGACGTTCCCACCCCGTCCAGCGGCCAGAGGGTGACGCGGCGGTCGTAGCCGGCGGTCGCCAGGATCCGGCCGTCGGGGCTGACGGCGACGGCGGCGATCGGTCCCGCGTGGCCGCCGATCTGGTTCTCAACGCGGCCGTCGCCGGCGTTCAACACCCGGACGACGTGAGTCGAGAGGGCGGCGTATAAGGCGTCGCGGTGGGGATGCCAGGTCAGGCCCAGAACGGCGATCGGCCGGCCCTCGAAGGGACGGATCAGCCGGCCGTCGCCGACGTCGAACAGGGCGAGACATCGATCCGGCCCCTGGCCGACGAGGCTGCGACCGTCTGGGCTGAAGACGAGCGCGCCGACGCCGCCGCCGAGGTCCGCAGTTCGTCCCTCCGAGACGACGCCGGTCGTCCGAAGCAGGCGCCCCGATCGGCGGTCCCAAAGCTGGAGGCGCCCCCGGCCTTCGAGCCCGGCGAGGATCTCCCCGTCGGGACTAAACGCGACGCGGATGAACTGTTCCTTCGAGCCGACGCCGAGCGTGAGCCGGTATTCATGCCCGAGCCTCCAGAGGTAGCGCCACTCCCACCCGCGGCGATCGGGCTCGCCGGGCGAAGGCCGCATCAGGTCGAGGATCTTGCCCGATCGGCCGATGTCGTTGGCGTCGTAAGCGGCCATCGCCAGGTTCGAGCGGGTCGCGTAGACGGTCTGCCGAAGCTCCTCCTGGGCTGCGTTCAGGCGCGCGTTGGCCTGGTTCGTCTTCAGGCGGGCCGCCAGTTCGTCGGCGGCGAGGCCCCGTTGGGTCTCGGCCTGGCGACGGAACCGCTCCGCGGCCAGCAACGAACCGACCGTGGCGAGCAACAGAACCCCGGTCAGCACCGCGCCCAAAATCGCGACCGCCGGATTGCGCCGAGCCCACCGCCAGTAACGCTCCCAGACGCCGGCCGGCCGCGCCAGGACCGGCTCGTCAGCCAGAAACCGGCGCAGGTCTTCGGCCATCAACGCCGCCGTCGCGTACCGGCCCCCGGGGTCCTTTTCGATCGCCTTGAGGACGATCGTCTCCAGGTCGCGAGGAATCCGCGCGTCGATCGATCGGGGCCGCGCGGGCTCCTCGTTCTTGATCCGCTCGACCAACTTGAAGCGGTCCATCGAATCGTAGGCCGGCCGGAGCGTCAGAAGTTCGTAGAGGGTGAGCCCCAGGGCGTAGACGTCGGCGCGGGCGTCTCCGCCGCCTCGGAACCGTTCAGGGGCCATGTAGCGGAGCGTGCCCAGGAGGTCGCCGGTGGCCGTCAGGCCGTCGTCGTCCACCTTGGCCAGGCCGAAGTCTGCGATCCAGACGACGCCGGCGACGTCCAGCAGCAGGTTGGAGGGCTTCACGTCGCGGTGGACGATCCCGCGGGCGTGCGCGTAAGCCAGCCCCTGCGCCGCCTGTCGGCCGATCTGAGCCACGCTCCGATAGAACGGCCGACGGCCCGCCGACTCGATCGACGTGATCGATGCGCCGCCCGGCAGCACCGGGCCGCTCGACGTGACGGAGAGCGGCAAAACTCGCCGGGGCTCGGGGATTTCATCGATCTCGTCCACGCCGTCCAGGGTTGCGTCCGGATCAACGAGGTCGAACGCGACGGCGTCGGCGGACGGAGCATCGCCTCCCCGCGCCGCGAACTCGACCTCGGCGCGCGAGGGGCCGGCCAGGAGCGACTCGGCGAGCCGCGTGACGTCCCTCGTCATGGGCTGGGTCGAGGGGTTGGCTCCGGGTCGGCCTTCGTTCCTGTCCATCCCCCGTCGCGCCCGCATCCGCACCAGTTCATTGACGACGCGGTCGAGCCCCTGGCCCTCGATGAACTGCATCGCGTAGAAGGCGACGTCGCCGACGCGCCCCACCTCGAAGACGGGCACGATGTTGGTGTGGTGCAGCCGCGCGGCGGCCTTGGCCTCGCGTCGGAAACGCTCCAGAGCCATCGGGTCGCGCGCGACCTGATGAGGCAGGACCTTCAGCGCGACTCGACGCCCCAAACTGATCTGCTCGGCCTCGTAGACCACCCCCATTCCCCCCCGGCCGATCTCGCCGAGGATCCGGTAATCCCCCAGCCGAGCCGGGAGCGCCGACCGCCCCGGTTGGAAGGACCCCGCGGCCGTGCGGATCCGGTCGAAGCCGACCAGGCACGCCGCCAGTTCGCTGGCGATCGCCGGGTACTTGCGGATGAACTCCGAGGGAGAAGGCGGAGTCCCGGCGGCGCAGGCGTTCTCGTATTCTTCCAGCGCGACGGGGAGCAGCGGGTGGGCTTCCGGCAGCTTCAACGAATTGTTGACGACTCCCGCATCGACCTCGGTCCATATCGCCTGCTGCGCCATCAGCATGGCCGGCAGCAGCCTGCGGATCTGGTCGGCGCATTCGGGGTGGCGCGCGGCGTATTCCTCGATGCCAGGGCGCTCGCCGGCCCGATGCCTCGCCAGGAACGACTCGGCGACGGCTTCAAACGGATCCCGATCGTCGGTAAGGTCGTTCATCGTCGAGACTCGGAATCGACGCCGCCGCTCTTCGGTCGTCCTGGCGGCGGTCGACGAGATGTGGATCCTCCCCTGGCAGCGACGACGTCTTCGGCATCATATTCGTCACTGACTCGTGCTTCAATCATGGGTGGCGGAATCGCTGTCTGCTTCTCATCCTGGTTCGTCGCAAACGGGCCATGCGGGGAATTCGTCTCGAGGGCGAAATGTCTGGGTTGATGTTGCAGGGGACGGGATCGGACGTGGGCAAGTCGGTTCTGACGGCGGGGCTCTGCCGGGCGCTGGCGAACCGGTCGCTTCGAGTTCTGCCGTTCAAGCCTCAGAATATGTCCAACAATGCGGCGGTGACCGTCGACGGCGGGGAGATCGGCCGAGCGCAGGCCTTGCAGGCCGTCGCCGCTCGGGCCGAGGCCCACACCGACATGAACCCGGTCCTGCTGAAGCCCCAGGCCGACATGACGGCGCAGCTCATCGTCCACGGCCGCGTGCGCGGGACGCTGGGCGCCGGGAACTTCCGCGAAGGCCGACGGCCGCTGCTGGGCGAGGTGCTGGAGAGCTACCGACGGCTCGAGGGCCGTTGCGACCTGGTCGTGATCGAAGGGGCCGGCTCGCCCGCCGAGATCAACCTCCGCGAGGGGGACATCGCCAACATGGGCTTCGCCCGAGCGACGGATACGCCGGTGGTGCTCGTCGGCGACATCGACCGGGGCGGCGTCATCGCCGCCGTCGTCGGTACGAAGGCTGTGATCGACCCGGCCGACGCCGCCATGATCCGCGGCTTTCTCATCAACAAGTTCCGTGGCGATCCGAGGCTCTTCGAGGACGGCTATCGCGCGATCGAACGCCTCACCGGCTGGCGAGGATTCGGGGTCGTCCCCTGGCTGGCCTCGGCGCGTCGGCTGCCGAGCGAGGACGCCGTCGTGCTGGACGCTCCCCGCGCCGAGGCCCCCGGCCGCAAGCTCGTCGCCTGCCCGATCCTGCCGCGGATCGCCAACTTCGACGACCTCGACCCCCTCAAGGCCGAACCCGAGATCGAGCTGGTGATGATCCCCCCCGGCCAGCCGATCCCGGCCGCGGCGGCGCTCGTCGTCCTCCCCGGCTCAAAGGCGACCCTCGCCGATCTGGCCTTCCTCCGCGAGCAAGGGTGGGACGTCGACGTTATCGCCCACCGCCGGCGCGGCGGCCTGGTGCTGGGCCTCTGCGGCGGCTTCCAGATGCTCGGCCGACGCATCGCCGACCCGCTCGGCATCGAAGGCCCCCCCGGCGAGGCCGCGGGCCTCGGCCTGCTGGAAGTCGAGACCCGGCTGGAGCCCGCCAAACGTCTGGCGAACGTGACCGGAGCAGCGCTCGGCGCGTCGTTCACGGGTTATGAAATGCACATGGGCGAAACCGACGGCCCCGGCGCCGCCCACCCCTTCGCCCTCCTCGAAGGCGGCCGTCCCGACGGCGCCGTCAGCGCCGACGGCCGCGTGATCGGCACCTACTGCCACGGCCTGCTGGGATCGCCGGGCCTCCGCAGCGCCCTGCTGGCGAAGCTCGGCGCGGCCGGGAGCGGCCTCGACCACGCGACGACCGTCGACGCCGCACTCGACGAACTCGCCGAGGCCCTGGAAACCCACCTCGACATCGAAAACCTCATCGCCCTGGGACTCTCGCGTTGACGGAGAAGATTAAGACTCATTATGATTTGCAAGCCTTAATGATACTGAGTCTCAATAGCACGCCTTTCCACGATGGGAGGGCGACTTCTTCTCGACCGAGGGGACTTCTTCCGTGCGACATGCTCCTTCGCGACGTGGTTTCACGCTGATCGAGCTTCTGGTGGTGATCGCGATCATCGCGGTTTTGATCGCTCTGCTGCTGCCGGCCGTGCAGGCGGCTCGCGAGGCGGCGCGGCGGATTTCGTGCACGAACAACATGAAGCAGCTCGGGCTGGCGATCCACAACTACGAGAGCGCCAACGGGACGCTGCCTCCGCAGCAGATCCTGGGATTTTCCGGGTCGACGCGGATCTTCAATTCGCAGTGGGGAGCGACCTCGCGGCTGGCGCCGTATCTGGAGATGGGGTCGCTGTACAACTCGATCAACTATCTGCTGGCGACGAACAACGCCGCGAACTCGACAGTGGTCTCCACGACGGTCGCGATGCTGATCTGCCCCAGCGAGGTCAGGCCCCAGCCCAACACGACGACCAGCAGCGCGGGGGTGACCAGCACCTATGGGGTGTCGAACTACGGCTGGTGCGGCGGGACGTGGTACGTCTACGGCGGCCCGAACTCAGTCGTCAGCCCGGGCGCCGTCGTTCCGAACCAGGGGAAGACCTTCGCGGCCCTCAGCGACGGCCTGAGCCAGACGCTTTTGGCCGCCGAGGTCAAGACCTACCAGACGGCCTATCACGACTGCGCCGGAGCGCTCCCCCCCGCCCTGGCCGTCCCGACCCTCTCGCCCGACGTCTCGGCGTTGCTCGCGATGATGAAGACGACGACGTCCGCGTGCAAGGCGCCCGCCGCCGGCCACACCAAGTGGGTCCACGGCGACACCTTCAACGACGCCTTCACGACGGCCCTCCCCCCCAACATGATCTCCGGCGACGGCTCGTCCCCGCCCCTCGACTCGGATTACGTCTCGATCGACGAGGACGACGGCGGCCCGACCTACTCCCTCGTCACCGCCCGCAGCCACCACCCCGGCGGCGTCCAGGCCCTCATGGGCGACGGCGGCGTCCACTTCTTCAAGTCCACCATCCAGGTGAACGTCTGGCGGGCGCTCGGCACCGTCAACGGCGGCGAGGTCGTCTCGTCGGACGCTTATTGATGTGACCGGGAACAGAGAGGCAGCACGGCGGCGGTCGAGAGTCTTCCCTCCTCGCTGAGGGAAGACTTCGGAGTATCGACGTTCAATTCGATGGGTCACTTACGAAAACGTAGGTACTTGCCCCCAGGAAAGCCGACCCTACCATACCCGTCGTTCGGGCCACATATCACGACGGGAGGACGGTCGCATGGCGAGGCTCAAGGACAAGGTGGCGGTGATCACGGGGGCGACGTCGGGCATGGCGCTCGCGACGGCCAGGTTGTTCGTGGAGGAGGGTGCTTACGTCTTCATCACCGGCCGGCGTCAGAAGAACCTGGACGAGGCGGTGAAGGCGATCGGCCGCAACGTGACCGGCGTGCAGGGGGACGCGAGCAAGCTCGCGGATCTCGACCGGTTGTTTGAGACGGTCAAGAAGGAGAAGGGGCGGATCGACGTCCTCTTCGCCAGCGCCGGGATGGGGGATTTCGCCCCCATCGGCGAGGTGACCGAGGAGCAGTTCGACAAGATCTTCGGGCTGAACGTCCGGGGGACGCTCTTCACCGTGCAGAAGGCGCTGCCGCTCTTCAACGACGGCGGGTCGATCATCATGAACGGGTCGATCGCCGGCTCGATGGGCTTCCCGGCCTTCGGCGTCTACAGCGCCAGCAAGGCGGCGCTCCGCTCGTTCGCCCGGACGTGGACGCTCGACCTGAAGTCGCGCGGCATCCGCGTCAACGTCCTGAGCCCCGGCACGATCGACACGCCGATCCTCGAAGGCGTCCCCAAGGAGGCGCTCGACGATTTCGTGCAGCTCATCCCTCGCGGTTCGATGGGCCGCCCCGAGGAGATCGCCACCGCCGCGCTCTTCCTGGCTTCGAGCGACTCCAGCTTCGTCACCGGCAGCGAACTCTTCGTCGACGGCGGCGTCGCCCAGGTCTGATCGCGAAGGCCCGATCAAGCCTTCCTTCTCCCACCAGTGGCTGGAGTAGAGACCACAACGGCCTTCCCCCCTGGAGGGGGAAGGTGGCCCGAAGGGCCGGATGAGGGGGACGACCGCCGTCGGACGTGCGTTCGACGGGTCATTTTCGATCCGCCGCTGGTCGTCCCCCTCATCTGACCGCTGCGCGGTCTGTCTTCCCCCGCGAGGGGGGAAGACCGTCGGATCGCCGCCGCCGAAATACAGCTTCGGCTTCTTCAGGTTTTCTCAACGGGGCGCCACCAGGCGATAAGGGCGTCGTCGACAGACTTCCTCAGCGTACGTCGGCGGGGTTGACCTCGTAATCGGTGAGCGTCCGCGGGGGCGTCGACGCTCGCAGCGCGTTCAGGACGGCGAGGACGTCGATGACCTCCTGGGAGATCGCGCCGGCCACTGGCGGCAGATATCCGGCGGCGGCGACGCCCATGCCGATGAGGCTCAGGGCCATGCCGCCGACGGCGCTCTGGAGGGCGATCGCCCGCATCCGCTTGCCGATGTGCAGCAGTTCGTCCACGCGTTCCAGCGAGCTTTCCAGGACGACGGCCCCGGCGGCCTCGGCGGCGACGTCGCTCCCCGGCCCGAAGGCGATCCCCACCGTCGCGGCGGTCAGGGCCGGGGCGTCGTTGATCCCGTCGCCCATGAAGAGGGTCTCGGCGCGCCGGGTGATCTCGCGGACAAGCTCCAGCTTCTGCTCCGGGCTGCAATCGGCGTGGACCTCGTCGATGCCGACCTTCTCCGCGAGCCGGCGGGCCTCGCTCTCGCGATCGCCCGAGACCAGAAGGACGCGCCGGAATCCGTGCCTCGGCTTCAGGTGGCTGATGAAGCTGCCGCCTTCCGCCCGGGGCTCGTCGAGAAAGCGGAACGTCGCCGCGTAGCGGCCGTCGATCAGCGCGACGCACTCCAAGCCCCCGGCGGGGGGCGGCAGCAACGCCGCCGCTTCCGGCGACGTGGCGGCGAGCTTCTTCCGCCCCGTTACACGGACCGACCGCCCAAGGATCTCGCCGACGAGCCCCTCTCCGGGCCGTTCGGCGACCCGGACGGCCTCTTCCAACGGCAGCCCGGCCTCCTCCGCGGCCTCGATCACGGCCGACGCCAGCGGGTGCCGCGAGTAGCGTTCCAGGCTCGCCACGGCCGTTAGCACTTCGTCCCGGCCGAAGCCCGGCGCCAGGACCGCCTCGGTCAGCTTCGGCTTCCCATAGGTGAGCGTCCCCGTCTTGTCGAAAACGGCGACCTGGCAGTCGTCAAGCTTCTCCAGCACGGCCGGATCCTTCACGACGATGCCCCGCCGCGCCGCCAGCGAGACGGCGCCGATGATCGCCACCGGGATCCCGATCAGCAGCGGACAGGGCGTCGCCACGACGAGGACGCCCAGGAACCGTGAGGCGTCGCCGCTGAGCGCCCAGGCGGCGAGCGCCACGCCGATCGCCAGCGGCGTGTAAAACGCGCCCAACTGGTCGGCCAGCCGACGCAGCCGAGGCCGCCGCCGCTCGGACTCGCGCATGACTTCCATGATCTGGGCGTATCGCGAGTCCACGGCCGTCTTCTCGGCCCGGATCGTCAGCGCGCCGACGCCGTTGACGGCCCCGGAGAGGACGGACGCCCCCTCCGCCTTGGGGAGCAGATAAGGCTCGCCCGTCAGGTAAGACTCGTTCATCGTGCTCCGGCCTTCCAGCACGACGCCGTCGACGGGGCACGTCTCATGCGGGAAGACGACCAGCGAGTCGCCGACCGCCACGTCGGCCAGGGGCACGTCGACCACCTCGCCGTCCTGCCGGTGGTGGGCGAGCGTCGGCATCCGCTTCGCCAGAGCCTCCAGGGCGAACGAGGCCCGCCGGACGGCGTAGGCCTCCAACGCCTGTCCTCCCGACAGCATCAGCACCACGATCGTCCCGGCGAGATACTCCCCCAGGACGACCGACGTCACGATGGAGAGCGCCGCCAGCAGGTCGGAGCTGAACTCGAAACGGATCAGCCGACCCGCCAGATCCAGGACGAGCGGAATTCCGCACGCCAGCGCGACGAGCAACGGCACGGTCGGCCACGGGACGCCGAAGACCGTTCCCTCCACGCCGATCCCGAACCTCAACAGCAGGTGGAGCCCGATCGCCGTCAGCGCGACGACGGCGACGACGATCTCCTTGCTCGGTGGTCGAATCATGCCCAACCTCGACCGAATGCGATCCGCCTCGATAGGGTCATCATCGCACCCGATCCAGGCTCTCGCCAGCGGCCGCCGCCCGCCGATGTTGCGGCCATCCCGGACGCGGACGATTCAACCTGCGCGTCGCCCCCAGGCGAGGCCGGCCGCCGCGAGCGTCAGGCCGATCACGGCCGAGACGATGGACGCCGGTTCGGGGGTCGGCGTGCCGAGGAAGGGGTGGAACGTCGAGTCGGCGGCGCCGAGATACTCGCCGACGATCGAACCCTGGGAATTGATCCCGTAGACATACGTCCCCAGAGCGTTGGACGCGTCGATGGTCGTGATGTTGCCGCCGACGTTCAGGAAGCCGTGGGCGACGCCGTTCGCGTCGACGTAGTAGCCCACGATCTGCCCGAGTTGGTTGATCCCCATGGCGTGAGTCTCCGTCGCGCCGGCGACCGTGATCGTGTCGAACGTGCCGTCGGGATGGTACACGAAGCCGTGGTAGAAGCCGTCCATCCCCAGGTACGAGCCGACCATGTCCCCCTTGTCGTTGATCCCGGAGAGGGTCGTGTCGGCCCCCACGTCGATCTGCTTGTACGTCAGCCCGTCCACGATGAAGCCGTGACGCCCGCCTCGAGTGCCTTCAAAAAGCCCGACGATCTGGCCCAGGTTGTTGACGCCCAGGGCCTGGGTGTATCGGGAGTCTGGGATCTCCAGGCCGTTGATCACGCCGCCGTCGATCCGGAAGCCCCCCGGGTTCGAATCGAACGGCAGATAGTAGAACCCGACCATCGAGCCGAGGTTGTTGATCCCCGCGACGCTCGTCCCGGTGAACAGGCTGTAGGAGATCGAGGTGTAGCCGCCGCCCGAGTACAGAAAGCCGTTGGATGCGCCTCCCGATGTCACGTAGTTCCCCACGACGTCGCCCTGGTCGTTGATCCCGTAAGCGGTCCCGACGTTCGACCCGAAGGGGACCAACGTGGTGTAGAAGTAATCCGCCCGGCTACGCCCCGTCCATGACAGCAGTACACAGAACGCCACCGCCGCCGAAACGCCGCGCATATCCGGCACCCTCCTGAACATTCGAGAGCATCACTCAATTCCATGGTATTGGAATCGAGCGAGGCGACGACGTCCAGGATTTACCCCAATTGCCCAACCCGCAACGTCACATGCTGTCGTCAGAGCCGGGGAGGCTCGGCGGGCTTCATCTCGGCGGACTTGTTCATCGCCTTCTTCTTGGCGGCGGCCGATTCGTCGCGAGGACGGGGAGGCTGGAGGTAGGCCTCGACAGGCTTGAATCCGAGGGGGTTCTTCAACTCCCGGGCGGCCAGGAGCGCCCAGGGGGTTTCGGGGTGCTCGTCGACGACCCGCTGGAGGAGAGCCTGGGCCTCCTTGGCGGCGGCGGCGGCCTTGTCGCTGTAGCGGATCTGGGCGTCGGGGACGAATCGCCAGGCGTTGGACTTGGAATTCTGGAACTTGGGCGGATCTTTCACCAACTGGGCGCAGGCGAAGTTGTATTCGTAGCAGCGGACCTTCATGGCCAGGAGCCGGCCGCGGATCAGGTCGAAGTGGGCCTGCCAGCGCCGGGATGTCTCGCGGTCGCGATACTTGACGACGGCGTTGATGGGGGCGATGGCCTCGTCCACCGTGTACGCGGTCCGCTCGGCGATCACCTGGTTGTTCTGGAGAACGTCCTTGAAGTTGGGAGCGTCGATCGGCGGGAAGATCAGGGTGGGCATCCCCGGGAGGTTCTGCTGGGTGATCAGCGAGGCGTCGATCACGGCCCGGCGCAGGGGGGACCGCGAGACGTCGGCCTCATAGGCCCGCTTCGATTCCCAGTCGGGCCGGTATTCCTTCATCACGGAGGCGTCGAAGCCCATCTTGGCGCCGTCGAACCGAGAGACGAAGTAGATGCCGCCGGTGGCGCTGGCCAGCCGCGAGAGCCCCCAGGGGCCGAAGCCCGATTCCAGGACGTCGTACTGGGGGCCGCCGTACCAGAAGGGGAGGCGGATCTGCTCGATCGCGACGCTCTCCGGCCCGGCGTCGACCTTCAGGCCGCGGAACATCTGCTTGGTCTTGGGGTCGTAGTAGTCCATCTCGCGCTGAGCGCGGCCGAAGAGGGCCTGCGAGCCCAGGACGTAGACGGGGACCTCACGCTTGACGGCGGCCTCGATGGTCGGTTCCAGCTTCTCCTGGTCGTCGCCGACCTCGTCGGTGACGACGATGACCATCAGGTTGTACGAGTCCCCCTTGGACGACTTGTAGCGGCCGAACTTGGTGACGATCTCGGCGACGGTCCCGAAGGTGTGCTCCTCGCCGGACGTGTCGGCCTGGATCGACGCGATAGCCTCGCGGACGAGGGAGACGTCGCCCGTCGGCTTGGGGGTCATCGCCTTGCGGGCCTGGCCGAAGGCGACGACCGTGGTGAGCAGCCCGTCGTCGGCGGCCAGCCGGTTCGCGTCAAGCTGGTTGATGTGGGTGTAGATCGTCTCAATGTGCTTGGCCAGCCGCTTGCGCTCGGCCTCCAGGCTGAGCGAGGCGTCGAACGCCCAGGCGACGAGGGTCCGACCCTGTTCCAGACGGCGGACGATCTCCACGGCGATCCGGTCAACGGCCCCTTCCACGCCGGTCACGTGTTCGGCGCCGTTCCCCTCGATCGCGAAGTTCTTGCCGAGGGTCATCGCCGAGGGGGCGATCATGTCCATCGCCCGGGTCAGGTCGCGACGCCCCATGTCGAGGGCCGCCAGCGCCTCGTCGGCCGTGGCTGGGCTCGCCGCCGAGGCCGCCCCTTGCACGTTCGAGGTCGCCAGGATCGGCGCGAACGACCCGGAGGCCTCCAGCACCGGCCGCTCATCGCTCTGGTCGATGTCCTGAAGCGTCGAATCCGTCTTCAGCGGCTCGAGCGCCGACGGCTCGTAAACCTCGGACGAGAACGTGGTTTGGGCGACCTCGTGCACCTGATGCCCGGCGAATGCCAGGCCGGCCAGGAACAGCGCGTGGATCGTCAGGCTGATGAGCCCGGCCGTCACCGTCGTCGTCGACCGCGTCGACTCCGACGAACCCAACCGCTCCGCCCAGCCTCTCAGGAAATCGCCGAGCTTGACCTTGTCGAGCATGCCCGCAAGCTCCGCCGATCGCATCGGGGAAGAACGCCCGTACTCAAGCCTGAATTCAGAAAGGAGGTGGCCTCCAGCCTGCCTCGCACCGCCCCGGGACGCAACCCCGCATTAGGAAATTCGGCGCAGCGCCGTTTTCGTGACGCCATTCCCGGCGATTTCTTTTGATTTCACGCAAATCATAGGCCGTCCCCGACATCGGGGCAATTCCACAGGGAAACAGCCCACTCCAGGGCTGACCAGGCCGGAAGCCGTCCCATCGTTGTGCGTCTGCTGGGTACAAGTACGTCCTCCGTTGTAACCCTGTTCGACGGAAAGTATGCCATGGCCGGCGATTCCGAACACCTTCGGGGTTGGTTTGACGGTAGGCTGCCTGGAGTCTTTGTTCTGGCCTGCGTGGTTCGCTTCTCCACTTGAGCGACGTGGCTCCGATGCCGAAAACTGGAGACGCTCTTCCACGCCCTCCACGATCCAGGAAGAACTCGTCGAGAAGCTCGCTGCGCTTCGTCGATTGTCGCCCGGGGTACGCTTCGGGCAGTTGCTCGCAAGCCTCGCCTTCCTCGTCGAGGATCAGACCGACGAGACCCTCCGGGAGATCGAGGACGATTCCCTGCTGGAAGTGATGGAACGCCACCGCGCCGACCTGTTCCGCAGACTCGCCGACGACTAAGCGAACCCCACGGCCGTTCGTTCAGGACGGCTCGAGTCGCGGCACGGGGTACGCCGTCACTTCGGCGTCGATGGTGAGGATCGTCAGCCCGTGTTGAAGGGCCTGAGCGATCAGGAGGCGGTCGAACGGGTCGCGATGCAGGCTCGGAAGACCGGCGAGATGCGACATCGCCCCCTCGTCCACGGGGAGAGCGATGATCTCGTGGACCTCGCGTTCTCGCGGCAGATACTCGGCCGGCGCGTTGGGGAGCGGCAGTTTCCCCAGACCGTGTTTGATAACGGCTTCCCAGATCGAGACGGCGCTCAGGAACACCTCGTTCCCGGGATCCTGGATGGCTTCCAGGAAGGAGGCCGGCAACTTGGGGTCGGCGGTGATGTACCAAAGGAAGACGTGGGTGTCGAGCAGAAGCCGCATCACTCCTCGAACGCCCGAAGCAGGTCTTCCGGCAGCGGATCGTCGAAGTCGTCCGGGACGGTGAACTCCCCCGCGGCCAGGCCGAACGGGCGTGGTCCTCGGGGCGTCGGGGAGACGTCGATGGGCCGGAGTTCCGCCACGGGCCGTCCGCCTCGAGAGATCACCAGGCGTTCCCCCGCCTCGACGCGGTCGAGAAACCGCTTGGGGTCTCGCTCCAGCTCTTGCAGAGTGACGGTTTCCATGTTTCTCATTCTACAGCGGTTTGCTCTGAGACGACAGACGTCGCGCGAACCTGAACGCGACGGCAAAACCCGAAAGGAGCTCCAGGTGCTTGCCCACCGCGGCGGCGAATCGGATGGTCTCCAGCAGGAATACGACCGCAACCTCCGCGAGCAACGCCGCCCCGAGCAGTGATCCCGGCCGACGGACGGTCCACGGAGACGGAGTGTATGGGATACGAAGTCCACATCACGCGGGCCTCGGATTGGGGCGAGTCGGAATCGACGCCGATCACGCTCGACGAGTGGCTGGCGTACGTCGCGTCCGATCCCGAGATGCTACGGACCGATGTCGCCACGAATGGACCCGAAGGTCATCAATACAGAAACGAGGGTCTGACGGCCTGGACGGCATACTCCGGGCACGGCGTCGACGACAACATCGCCTGGTTCGATCTCTTCAACGGCCGCATCGACGTCCTGAGGCCCGACGAGGAGATCATCACCAAGATGAAGGCTGTCGCCCGCGCCCTCAACGCCCGAGTCGTCGACGACTTCGAGGAATGGTTCGACTGACCAGACCTCTCCCCCAAGACGTGCCCCCCGGCTTCCTTATCGGGCGGCGTTCCCGGTAGATTGGATGAAGAATCCGGATCTGGGCGACCACCGCAACGGCCTTCTCCCCTCGCGTGGGAAAGTGGCCCGAAGGGCCGGATGAGGGGGATCGGCGTCGAGTTGAGAACGAACCGCCGGATGCGCGGCCGACGCCGGTCGTTCCCCCTCATCTGACCGCTGCGCGGTCTGTCTTCCCCCTCCAGGGGGGAAGACGGTTCCCGTCGCCCGAATCGTCCATCCCTTGCACCGCCTTGCGCCGAGGTCCGCCATGTCCGACGACTCCCTTCGAGAGCTCCCGAGCCTCGGCCGAATCCGGCTGGACTCCCGGATCGGCGTGGGGGGGATGGGGGTGGTTTATCGGGGATGGCATGAGGATCTGGACCTGGCGGTCGCGGTCAAGTTCCTCAATCCTGATCAGGTGGCCAAGGGCGGGGCGGATCGGTTTCTCCGCGAGGCTCGGTTGGCGGCGCGGTTGAATCATCCGGGGATCGTCCGGGTGTTCGACTGCGGCGAGGCCGACGGCCGCTGCTACATCGTCATGGAGTTCGTCGACGGCCAGAGTTTGGAGGCCCACATCGCCGAGCGCCAGAGCGTCGGCGTGGACCGCTCGCTGCAGATTGCGGAGGCCGTCGCGCAGGCGCTCGGCGAGGCCTGGACGCAGGTGGGGGTGATCCATCGCGACGTCAAGCCGGCGAACATCCTGTTAACCTCCAGCGGGCAGGTGAAGCTGGCCGACCTGGGGCTGGCGAAGGTGGCCGGCGACGACGACGGCGGCGGCGCGACGATCGACTCGGGCGCCACGATGGCCTATTCGCCGCGGACCGAGGCCGGCACGTCGTTGGGGACGCCCGCCTACATGCCGCCGGAGCAGTTCCTGGACGCCTCCGCGGTGGACCTTCGAGCCGACGTCTATTCGCTGGGCGCCACGCTCTACCACATGCTGGCCGGCAAGCCTCCGTTCCAGGCCGACTCCGTCTTCGGCCTGCTCCGCCTCATCGAGCGCGAGGATCCGCCCGCCCTCCCCTCGCACGTGCCGCTGGCCGTGGAACAGCTCGTCGCGAAGATGATGTCCAAGCGGCCCCACGACCGGCACCAAACCCACGCGGAATTGATTGAGGAGATCCGCGCCGCCCAGAACCCGAGCGGCAGCGGGTCGTCGCTCTCGTCGATGATCCGGTCGGCGACGCGGCCGTCGATCATGTCCTCCGGGATCATCCCCGCGGCGAGGACGGCCGGCCGCGCGGTGCATTCGGCGACCCCTCGCGAGAACCGCGTGCTGCTGGTGGTGGACATGCAGAACGACTTCTGCCCCGGCGGGGCGCTGGCTGTTCCCGGCGGCGACGAGCTGCCGAAGGTCATCAACAAGCTCTCGCGCAAGTTCTCGCACGTCATTCTCACCCAGGACTGGCACCCGGACGACCACCTCTCGTTCGCGTCGTCCCACCCGGGCGAGAAGCCCTTCGGCACGATCGAGTTGCCCTACGGCCCCCAGATCCTCTGGCCCGACCACTGCATCCAGGAGGAGGAAGGTTCCGAGTTCCACCCGGCGCTTGAGGTCCACAACTGCGAGATGATCATCCGCAAGGGCTACCTCCGCGAGATCGACAGCTACTCCGCCTTCTTCGAGAACGACCGCACCACCCCCACCGGCCTGGCCGGCTACCTCCGCGAGCGCGGCCTCAACCGCCTGTTCCTCGTCGGCCTGGCCACGGACTTCTGCGTCGCCTACTCCGCCCTCGACGCCCGCCGCCTGGGCTTCGAAGTCACCGTCATCGAAGCCGCCTGCCGCGGCATCGACCTCAACGGCTCCCTCGACGCCGCCTGGCAGCAGATGGAGGAAGCGGGGGTGGTGAGGGCGTAAGCACGGCTTGCTCTGAAGTCGCCTCCCGAGCGGGCCAGGATCTGCGACGGATCTCCCTTCTCCCCTTGTGGGAGAAGGTGGCCCGAAGGGCAATACTGTTCGGCACGACTTGCATATAAGCCATCGGAGGCGATTGCCTCCCTTCTCCCCTGGTGGGAGAAGGTGCCCCGTAGGGGCGGA
>NZ_JAALCR010000037.1 GCF_011065895.1 Paludisphaera rhizosphaerae
TCGCTTCCAAGTCGTCGGGGGGGAGTGGGACGTCCTCGTTGACGAGGACGGGCGGTCCGACGGGCAGGCCCGCTCGGCGCTGGCCCTGGTAGTGGCGGTACATGAGCCAGCCGCCGACTCCCGCCGCGATGGCGATCGCCACCCACTGCTGGGCTTCGTGGAGGCCCTTCTCGATCTGGTGCGCGAAGAGGTAGCCCAGCAGGAACATCAGGCTGGTGCTCAGGAGCACCGCGACAAGGTCGATCAGCAGCAGCTTGAGCGGCGGCAGCTTGAGGATGCCGGCGGTCAGGTAGGCGGCTGTCCGGAAGCCGGGCGCGAATCGGCCCAGGATCAGGATCTTGAAGCCGTGGCGGTGGAAATACCCCTTGATCTGGGCTTCGCGGGCCTTGGTCAACAGGCGGCGGGTCAAGGGGAGGCTGAGGACGCGCTCGCCGTATCGGTAGGCGATGAGGTAGACGAGGAAGTCGCCCAGCAGCACCCCGATCATGCACGACGAGAAGGCCAGCGGGCCGTTAAGCTGGCCGTTGCGGGTGAGGATCGCCGCCAGGAGGACGGGCGCCTCCTCCGGGATCGGAAGGCCGAAGCCCCCCAGCACCAGGATCAGGGCGATCCCGATGTACCCGAGTTGTCCAACCAACTGCTCCGTCAACCTCGGCTCCTGACTCTCGACGCGATCCTGCCCCGACCTCGGCGACGCCGCGCCACCCAACCACTGGTATCACAATGAGACCGGGGCGTCGAGAGCCCGTCTCGCTCCACAAGCTCCGCCGTGGTATAAATCAACTGAACGCCTGAACCGACGCGACGCTCGGGAGCCGTCTCATGAGCACCGCCAAGTCCAACTCCTCCAGGTCCTCAACGGCGACGACGCTGTTCGTTGACCCGTACGACCCGTTGTACCCCTCCAGCGACGGCAAGCCGATGGCGGACAGCACCCTCCAGTTCCAGTGGATCGTCACGATCAAGGAAGGGTTGCAGAGCCTATTCGAGGACCGAGCCGACGTCTTCGTCGCCGGCGACCTCCTCTGGTACGCCGTCCAGGGGGACCCTCGCGACTCCATGGCTCCGGACGTCCTCGTGGTTTTCGGTCGACCCAAGGGGCATCGGCGGTCGTACCGCCAGTGGGTTGAGGAGAACGTCGTCCCGCAGGTCGTTTTCGAGATCGACTCTCCCAGCAACACCGCGGCCGAGATGGCCGGGAAGCTCCGTCGCTACGACAAGCGAGGCGTCGAGGAATACTACTACTACGATCCCGAGACAGGGGCCCTGAAGGCCTGGCTGCGAGGTCCTGCCGGCCTTCGCGCCATCAAGAAGACAAACGGCTGGACGAGTCCCCGACTGGGAGTGACGTTCGAGGTGCCTCGGCGCAAGGACGCTCTCATCCTGCTCCGGCCCGATGGACTCCCGTTTCGGACGTTCGGCGAGTTGGCTCGCGACGAGGCGGCGGCGCGGCGGATCGCCGAGGCCGAACGCCAGCGACGACTCCAGGCCGAGCGAAAGACCAGGCTTGCGGAACGCATCGCCGAGGCCGAGACCCGTCGTGCCGAGGTAGAGACCCGTCGTGCTGAGGCCGAGACCCGTCGCGCCGATGAGGAAAGGTCGCTGCGTGAGGAGGCCGTCGATCGCGCTGAGCGCTTGGCGGCCCGGCTTCGTGAGTTGGGCGAAAGCCTCGATTGAGGCGGTCTATAAACGACTCGAGCCGCCTTGACCGGGATCGCAGCCGCGGGTAACGTGCCGACGCCCAGGAAGGGTGCCGTATGAAACGAGCCCGGCCGCTCCCCCCACGTCGAAGCCGAGGGGGCCGCCGAGGGCCCGGGATGCGCCCGCCCCGCCCGTGCGGGACGCGGCCCGCGGAGATGTTCTCAAGGAGGAGGACGAGGTATGTCCGACAAGCGACGGTCCGAGGGACGTCGCCGCGCCTGGGGGCGCGGGCCGATCATTTTGAAGTTCGACTCCCTTGAGAAGCGTGAAGTCCTCTCCACGGCCGCTCACAACCTGCCCGACCTGGTCGGCTCGTCGCTCGTCGTCGTTCAGAGCGCGGACTGGGGGGATTCGGTGACGGTGACGGGCCAGGTCACCAATCAAGGGGACGCCGCCGCCTCCGGTTCGTTCAACGTCGCCATCTACGCGGGAAGTCGGTTGAACATCAACCGTATGTCCGTCTTGCTGGGCGAGGTGACGATCCCCGACGGCCTCGCCGCCGGCCAGTCGATCCCCTTCACGACGACCGTCAAGCTCCCGGCCAACCCGGTCCCCGGCATGGGGTCGTCCGGGAACCTCGCTTTGAGCATGAAGGTCGACTCCTCGAAGCAGATCGTCGAGTCCAACGAGCGTAACGACAGCGGCATCGGTCCGGGTTACGACCAGGCCCTCATCCAGATCGCTCCGACGCAACCGGCTCAGATTCTCGCCACCTCGGTCGGCATCTATCCGTCGACCGCCACCTGGGGGCAGACGCTCTCGGTGACGACCCAGATGACCAACAAGTCCTACGGTGCGGCGCAGGCGACTCGCGCCCAGGTGGTTCTGACCCCCGCCGGGATCGCGCAGGGGACCGGGTCGGACGTCACCCTGGGCAGCATCAGCGTGCCGGCGATCGAGCCCTGGCAGACCGTGAACGTGGAGAAGACGTTCACTCTTCCCTCGATCCCGCCGGTCCTGCTCTCCGGGGCCACCTCGTTCACCCTGACGATTCTCCCGGACGCCGACTTCCTGACCAACCCGGTCGGCCCCCACGTGGCTGTGGGTGGGACGGGGATCGATCAGACGTCGGTGACGATCAACCTGCCGAGCGACGTGACGACGACGCCGATCCAGACCAATCTGCCGGACCTGGCTGTGTCGACCGTCTCGACGTCGACGAGCGACCTGGTCTGGGGCGGCAACTTCGACGTGACGACCAGCGTGCAGAACATGGGCAGCGTCGACCCAGGTCCGTTCCGGGTCCGGTTCCTTCTGGCCGGTCCCAGCGGCAACCCGAACCGGACCATCTTCCTGGGCGACGCCATCGTTCCGGGACTCGCCCCTGGCTACTCGCAGTCCATCACGCAGACTGTCTCGCTCCCAAGCAGGCTCCCATCGGGGATCGTGCTGGACGGCATCGGCACGGCCAAGATCGTCGCCATCGCCGACCCGGAGAACGGCCTGAACGAGACCTTCAAGAACAACAACACGGCCACGTCGTCGCCGGTCTCCCTGCGGCTGCTCGGGTCGGATGGGTCGACCTTTGTGCCTAACACGCCCGACCCAGAGGTTCTGCTCGACATTAACAAGCCGAGTATGGCCAAATATCAGAAGGCTCTGAAGCTGGCCCAGGCGGCGACGGCCACTCAGAACGGTCAGGCCGCTCCGACCAAGAAGCTCTATCGACGTCCCGCCATCAAGTCGAGCAGCAACGACAAGACGCTCGGGATCTTCCCGAAGTCGGTCGGGAATTTCTTCAAGGATCTGTTCTAAAGGTCGGTATCGGCAAAGTGGTCCAGACCTGCTGAGGCTTCCCCTTTTGTCCAGGTTTCGGACCGCTGGCAATCGACACAACCCTATCAGATTTCACGAATTCGAGGCGTCATCGGATCGCGTTTCGGGAAACTTGAGACAAAATGGAAAATAGCTAGGCGGTTTGTTGAAGAGCGGTAAGATCGCGGCTATGCTTGCCTGGTCTGATTCCTCCCTCGCATGAGGAGGGGGGGCGGCCGGCCGGCCGTTGGTCTCCGTCCAGAGCGTCCGGCCTCTGCCGCGCCCTGAAGTCTTGCCCCCAGAGGATTTTACGATGGCCCAGGATCGGACGGACGCGCAAGACTTCTCGGCGACGTCGCGGACGGCGGCATTCGTCGACTCCCATTTCGTGCCGGGCCAGTACGAGCCCAATTATGCGTACCCCCTGCTGGTCCTTCTGCATGGCCGAGGGGCCGACGAGGACCAGTTGGTTCGGGCCATGCCGGCCTTGAGCCGACGGAATTATGTGGGGCTCGGACTTCGGGGGCCCGTCCCCGTTTTCAAGCACGAACGTCAGGTGGGCTATTCCTGGGGGCAGGAATTCGAGATTCCCGCCCGAAGCAGCTTCCGAAGCGCTCCGGTTCTGGGTGAAGCGGAACGACTTCGCCGAATCCTGCTCGATCCGGAAATGGACCCCATGATGCGGTTGGAAGACGGCGTCTTCCGCAGCATCCGGGAAATCCGCAGCCTGCTGCACGTGCATTCCGAGCGGATCTTTCTGGTGGGTCATGGTGAAGGAGCGGCCGCGGCTTACCGCCTGGGCCTGAGCTTCCCCGACCGGTTCGCCGGGATCGTGGCGATCAACGGCTGGCTCCCGACCAACTTCCGGGCCCTTGCTCGATACCAGGCCTGTCGCGACTTCCCGATCCTCGTCGTCCATGGCGCGTGGAATACGCGAGTGCCGATCGGTCACGCCCGTCGCGACGTCGCCACGCTTCGAGCCGGCGGTTTGCGGGTCGCCTTCCAGTCCTACCCCTGCAACCATCGCCTCAACCCCGACATGCTGGCCGACGTCGACACCTGGCTCATGAATCGTTGCACGACTCAACCCGCCGTTTGATTCACGCGAGGGCCGATGTGGGGTTACAATAGAGCGTCGCGCTCGGCGTCGCTCAAACCCCACTCGATGAGGCCCCTTAAATCATGGACGGCGAGTTCGCCTGTCCTCAGTGCGGCCAGACTGTCAAGGTTCGGCGGCCCGGACCTGGGCGGCAGGCACGCTGCCGCTTTTGCAACAGCCTGATCGAGGTTCCCTTCCTGCCCCGCGTCGACGGGGCCTGGAAGCGTCGTCGATTCGAAAAGCCGAGATGGGTTCCCTGGGCCTGGGCCGGAATCATCCTGGCGGTGGCATCGCTGATCGCCACCGCGACCGTGCAGGCCCTGGTGCGAAGCGAGCGAGCGGCTCGGCTGCGGACCGTCGAGCGGTTGATCGACTCTTCCCAGGCTCATGAGTCGGCGGGACGGTTCGATCTCGCACTCATCGATCTGGACTCCGCGCTGACGGTTGCGCCGGCCACGGGGGTTGAGTTGGATGACCCCGATAAGCTGCATGGCCGCCGCCGCGATCTGGCCCGTCGCGACGTGGAATCCGTGCTCGGCAAGCTTGCGGCCGACGATCGACCAAAATCCCTCGGGTCCTGGTTGGACCTGATCGCCCGCGTGGGGGCCGATCACGACCTCGAACCAGTCCGAACGGACGTCCAGGCGCGGTTTGACTCCGCACTCAGTCATTGGATCGACGACGCCGCCGACCGGGCCGTCCGCGAACTCGATCCGTCAACGGCACTCGCGATCTGCCGCGACGGCGACGACCTGGCTCTTCACCTCCCTTCGCCCGCTCGGAAGCCCGCCCAGGACCGCTTTCGGGCGATCGTCGCCGCTCTGGTCGATCGTTGCGGCGCGGCGATCGATGAGGCTCCAGGGGAATTCGTCGTCGGGGCGAAAGCCGGGTACGACCGAATCTTCCGACCGATGATCCTCGAAACCCTCCGTCTGAAGGGCTATCTTCCTCCCCCCACGGAGCCTCGGTGGGCTGATCTCTGGACCAACCCGCCTTATCGCTTCACGTTCGCGGTCCGGGAGCGCCATGAGGGGACCTACCTGGGAACGCAGAATCGGCTCTCACGAATCGAGGCCAGGCTTTCCCTGACGGATCGAGGACGCGAAATCTGGATGACCGCTCCGAACGCCCGGACGATCGTTCCGGTTCCCAACCTGCCGTCGTATCTCGCCGGTCGACTGGCTCTGAGCCAGGATCGCGTGGAGGAGGCGGAGAAATTGCTCCACGACAACGCCTTCTCCCAGATCCGCGACCGGTTCCAACTGAGCCTGAAGAATCTCCCCGATCGCCCCGGGGCGGCGTCGACGGCGAGTCTTGGCCCGCGCTGAACGTCCCTCTTCACTGGGACGTCGGCTCCGGTATGATGATTTCACCAAACGCCATACCGTGACCCCAGCGAGTCAGGATGCGCCATGCATATTCCGGACGTGCTGATCGACTCTCGCGCCTCGCTCGTGACCACGCTGATCGGCGCGGCCGGCCTGGCTTACGGGCTTCGGCGCGTGCAGGACCGGCATGGAGCGCGGGCGACCTCCTTGATGGGGATGACGGCGGCGTTCGTTTTCGCCGCTCAGATGGTCAATTTTCCGGTCGGGCCGGGAGTATCCGGGCACCTGCTGGGGGGCGTCCTCTCGGCCGTGCTGCTGGGACCCTGGGCCGGCGCAGTGGTGATCGCCGCGGTCTTGATCGTCCAGTGCCTTCTCTTCCAGGACGGCGGGGTAACAGCGCTGGGGGCGAACTTCGTCAATATGGGGCTGATCGGCTCCGTCGTCGGCTATGCGATCTACGACCCGATCCGCCGCGCGGTGGGCGGGAGGCGGGGGATTCTGGTGGGCTCGATGACCGCGGCCTGGTTCTCCGTCCTGCTGGCCGCGGGAGCGTTCTCGATCGAGCTTGCGGCCGGAGGCGGTCGCGAACATTTCTTCCGGATCCTGAGCTGGATGGGGCTGGTCCACGCCGGGATCGGCGTGGGCGAGGCTCTCATCACCGGCCTGGTGGTCAGGTTCGTGCTGTTGACCCGACCCGAACTGATCGAGGTCGACGGTGAGGACACGCCGGAGACCGCGCGGTTCGGCTTCGGCTTTTCCACGATCGCCGCCGGGCTGGCGATCGCCCTGGCGGTCGCCGTGTTCGCATCGCCTTTCGCCTCCGATGCGCCGGACGGACTGGAGTTCGTCGGGGAGAAGCTCGGGTTTTTGCCCGACGGCGAGGCCCCGCCGATCATTCGCTCGCCCATGGTCGAATATAAGCTCCCGCTGCCGATCGAGCCTAAGGGGCCGTACGGCGTCAAGCTGGCGACGGCTGCGGCTGGGCTGATTGGGACGCTCGTCGTTTTCGGCTTCGCCTGGTCGATGGCCCGAGTTTTCGCCCCCAGCAACGGGGAGCAGGGGGCATGGGCTGATGCCGTTTGACGGGCCCTTGCAACGTCTCGACGCGCGAGTGAAGCTCGTGGCGGCGGTCGCTTTCGTGGTCGGGGTGGTCGCCGCTCCCTCGGGCTCCTGGCGGCTGCTAGGCGCGATGGCGGCCTGTCTCGCCGTCGCGGCGGCGGTTGGGCGGATCTCCCCCGCGCGACTGCTCGTGCGCTGGCTGGGGTTCGCGATCGTGGTCGGATTTCTCGCGGTGTTGGCGTCTGGGGCCGTTGCCGAACGGACGGGGCTGCCGCGGCGGTTGGTTGTGCTGGATCTCGTCGTTCGCAATAGTCTGGCGTTCGGTGCGATGATGATTCTGGCCGAGGTCACCCCCTGGTCGCGGCTCCTCTCGGCCTTGCGGCGTCTGGGCGTCCCGGCGGTTCTGACGGCGACGATCGCGATGATGCACCGCTACCTGTTCGTCCTCCGCGACGAACTCGACCGCATGGCGACGGCCCGCCGGGCTCGGACGTTCGGCCGGTCCGGGCTGACGTTCAGCGTGCTCGCGGGACTGATCGGGATGCTGCTGTTTCGGGCGCTGCTTCGCGAGGAACGCGTCTTCGACGCCATGACCGCGCGGGGGTGGGACGGCGAGTTTCGGACCCTGGACGACTGAGCCGTGCCGACCGACGATGCAACCAACGCCCCGACGCCCGCCGTCCGAGTGAACGGACTCTCCTACGCCTACCCTGACGGCCGGCGGGCTCTCGACGGTGTCGATCTGGAGATCTCCCCGGGGGAATCCGTGGCGTTGGTCGGACCGAACGGTGCAGGCAAAAGTACGCTGCTCCTTCACCTGAACGGCCTTCTGCCCGGCAAGCGGTCCGTCCTGGGACGCCGGGCGACCACTTCGGTGTGGATCGACGGCCTGGACGCCTCGCGCGAGGCCGCGGCGGTTCGGCGCAGGGTGGGGCTGCTGTTTCAAGATCCCGACGATCAGCTCTTCTCGACGACCGTCCTGGAGGACGTCGCCTTCGGCCCGTTGAACCTGGGGATGAGCAAGAACGAGGCCCGTCGACTGGCTCTGGAATGCCTGGCGCAGGTCGATCTCGTCGCCGCCGCCGATCGGCCGCCGCATCACCTGAGCTTCGGCGAACGCAAACGAGCCTGCCTCGCCGGCGTGCTGGCGTGTCAACCCTCGGTCCTGGTCCTCGACGAACCCACGGCGAACCTCGACCCCCGTGGTCGTCGGCGATTTCTGGAGTTGATCGCCTCCCTTCCGGCGACCAAGCTGATCGCAACCCACGACCTGGAGATGGTGCTGGAGATCTGCCCTCGGACGGTCCTGCTGGACGCCGGCCGGGTCGTCGCCGACGGACCGTCGAGAACTATTCTCGACGACCAGACTTTGATGGAGACCCACGGGCTGGAACGCCCGCTCGGCCTCTTGATCGAGCGTCGAGACGAGGCGACCCGCTGATTCGGTCACCGAGCCGTCGGCGAGGTTTCCAGGGCGTGGCGGAACTCAGGACGGTCGCGAAGGGACGCCATGTCGGGGTCTGAGGCGGCGTGATCCGGCGGGAAACCGGAGGCCACGGCGCGCCCCAGCAGCTCCAGCGCCCGAGCGTGTTCGCCGAGCAGGGCCAGTGCGCATGAGGCGTTGTACAGGCCGTTCGCGGTCGGATGCGCGACGAGGCGGTCGATGTCGTCGAGAGCGGCCCGCTTGCCGACGCGGGCGCGCTCGACGGCTCGCAGCTCGACGGCGTCGAAGAAGTTGGGCTCGGCCTCGATCGCCTCGTCGAGATGCCTGAGGGCGGCGGCGGAATCGCTGCAACGCAGGACGTTGGCGAGCCCGTAGTGGGCCAGGGGGTTGTTCGGCTGCTCGGCCAGGACGGCGTTGAAATCCTCCGCGGCCTTCTCCGGCGAGTTCCGAAGTCGGATCACGCCCCGCGCGGCGCGGATTTCCGGACTGGGTGAATGCGCGAGAAGCTCGTTGAACAGGTCGTCGGCCTGACGGGACTTGCCCTGGCGGTTCAGCGCGTCGGCCAGGGCGGCCGCCACGCGAGGCTCGTTGCGACCCTTGAGAATGGCCTTCCGCAGATCGAGCTCGGCCTTGGCCGGCTCGTTCAACTCCAGCTCGACCAGGCCCCGATTGGCGCGGGCCTCAAGGAAGTTGGGGTCCAGGGTTAGAGCCCGGGAGTAGGCGTCCGCGGCCTCGCGAGGACGGCCGGCCAGAGACAGGGCGACGCCTCGGTTGAAGTGGCCCCAGGCGTAGTCAGGCCGGGTGACGACGCAGGCCGTGAAGTCGCCGACCGCCTCGGGGTACCGCTTCTGCTCATAGTGGCAGTGACCCAGCGCGAACCACGCCCAGAACGAGGTGACGTCCAGCGCCACCGCCTCGCGCAGAGCCTGCTCGGCGGCTGTCAGATCGTCCATCGAGAGGTGGAACATTCCCAGGGTCGTCCAGTCGCGGCAGGTCTTGGGGGGCCGGGCCGCGGCTTCGCGACGGTCGCGCTCGGCTCCCTCACCGTCGCCCAGAGCCGCCCGATAGCGTGACCTCTGGCGGAACAGGACGGACGGGGGAGCCGGAAGCCTGACGGCCAGGCGGTCGAGCCGTGCGACGGCCGATTCCAGGACCTGGCGGCGACGAGACTCGGACTCATCCTTCGCCGCGATGACGCGAGCGTGGACGTCCTCCAGAATCAGGTCGACGATCGATTCGCGTACCGCGGTTCGCTCGGCGGCCTCCAATCGGAGGATCCAGTCGCCGCCCAGCACCCCCTGGGCCTCGTCGACTCCCGCCGCCTCCAGCGTCGCCGGAGCCAGGAGCAAGCCGCGATGAAGGCGTTCCTCGTCGTTCGAAGCGTTGAGGAGGAACTGGCACTCCTGGGAGTCGCGTTGGAATTTGCGGAGCATCAACCGGGCGTGGAGCGCCTCCGTCGCCTCGTAAACGTGGAGACCGAGAATCATCACTAGCCCGAGGACGATGGCCGCCGCGCCGGCCGTGGATGTTGACGAGCAGGCCGCCGGATGTCGCCGCGCCCATTTCGCCGCACGCTCGGCCAGGCTGGGTTCGGGGCCGTACTTCATCGGCAGATCGTCGAGGAATCGGCGAAGATCTTCCGCGAGGTCACCGGCGCAGGCGTATCGGTCGTCCGGGTTGGGAGCGAGGCATTTCGCCGCAAGGGCGTCCAGACTGTAGGGGACTTCCGGGACGCGGGCTCGAAGCGAAGGGGGGGCCTGCTGACGCTCGGCGATCATCCGACGGACCAGTCCGAGGGACCCGCCGACCCCCTCTTGAGTGGGAAACGGCGACTCACCGGCGATCATCTCGAACAGGATCAGGCCCAGCGAGTAGATGTCCGACCGCTCGTCCACGGCCTCGGGGGAGGTCGATCCCTGCGGATCGAGCGCGTCGAGGTGTTCGGGCGACATGTAGGGCAAGGTGCCGCCGAGCATCGCCCGTGCGATCGAGGCGTCGGCCTCCTGGTCCTCGGTCGGCGCCTCGACCGAGAGGTTGAAGTCCAACAGCATCGGGGTTCCGTCGGCCGCCATCAGCACGTTTGAGGGCTTCAGGTCCCGGTGCAGCAATCCGCGGGAGTGGGCGTGCTCCAGGCCCTCCGCCAGCCGAGCGACGACCCACACCGCCGCCCGGATCGGATCGGCGCGGCGAAGAAACCTGCGTGCGGGAAGGAGATCGTCGTCGGGGTGGTCGCCGGCGGCCTCGGATGCCGGCCGATCCAGCATCCATCGCAGGGGAGCGAATTTCCGCGAGGGGCGATCCGGTCCTCCGCGCATGATCGAAGTCGGACGATTGCCGGTATGGGCCGGGTCCAGCCGCACCGAACCTGAATCGTGGAGCCGAAGGCGGCGCGACTCCCTGCGGCTTGAAACCGGGGAGTCGACGCCGACCGGAGGCTGTCGCTGCGTGAGACGGTCCAGAGCCGCGATCAAGCAGGGGCGTCCGGCTTCGCCCTCGCAGCGCGCCTGCGCTTCTTCGAGGACCTGGGCCAGGTTCGCACCTCCCAGGTAGGGCATGCAGAGCAGCCTCAAGCCCGTCTTTGGGTCGTCGTGGACCGAGTGGACCGGGACGATGTGGGCGTGCTGGAGCCGAGCCAGAATCTGGGGCTCGTCCCCCTCGGCCGCGGAAACCTTCAGGGCGACGCGGCGACCTGCGAGATTGGCTTCCTCCGCCAGGAAGACGCGGGCGAAAGCTCCCCGACCCAGCTCGGAGATCAGTCGAAAGCCGCCGACCTCGTCGCCGGGACGGGGAAGGGCCGGACCCTGGTCCGAGCTTCGGCCGAAAGGGAGCCCCGTTTCATCGTCTCCGCCGCTCTCGAAGACGCAGGTGTCCTTGTCGATGTTCCGTCCGTCGAGCGGGCTTTCCGAGGACTCGAAGTCCATCGCCTCGCTGGGTGCCGACCGCAAGGCGGACCTTCCCCGTCGCGAAACCGGCTTCGAGGCCCGCAGCGATTCGAGCGAATCAACGGAGCCGATTTCAAAGTCGGCGAACGGCGAGTCGTCGGAGCGGTTTTGCGCCATTATCGAGTCGCTCTCCCTCTGGATCACAATCGCCGGCCACCGGCGCGTCCATCCAAATCGGTAGGTCCCGGCGTGGAGGTTGGCCAGCCGTTGTGGCGTTCAGGCAACACGTTTCCGGGTTTCCGTCGTTTCGTCGCGACGTGTCCTAGGCTTGTAATGTGATACCCGGTTCAAATAGGCAGGATGATGAGGGGGGCGAACATGTACGCGGAAGGCTCAGGACGGGCGCGGCAGGCCTTTTGCGAGGAGCGAGAGGCTGGGCCGGCCGATCGCAGCGGCGACGCCGCCGGCGGCGATGAAGGGGAGCATGTCGTTATTGGTCGTCTAACCCGTCGAATGAAAATCTCGGATCCCCCGGGGCGATTCCAGGCTCTGGCGACGAACGTCCTTCGCGCGTCGCTGGCCGCCGAGGTCGTGGCCTGGGTGCCGGTGGAGGACCACGAGGACGTCGTGGTCAGCGGCGAGGTCGTGGGGCTGGGCTCCAAGGCTTTGCGGCTGCTGGCGTCCGCACTGGGACGCGATCCGGTCCGGATGGCCGATAATCCTGAGTCGGCGCGAGCCGCCCACGCCCCGGAGGCCGTTCGGCGGTTCGCCGTCGTGGCGGCGGGCACCGCCGGCGCTCTGATTGTGGTCAACCCGGCGGAGGGCCGTCCGTTCGGCTCCCTGGAGATTGAGCGCACCCAGTACGTCGCCTCGCTGATCGCCACCCAGTCCCACAACGCGCGGGTGTACGCCGACCTGAAGGATCTCCTCTTCGGCATCATCCGCGCTCTGACCGCGGCGATCGACGCCAAGGACCCGTATACCTCGGGTCACTCGGAGCGCGTCGCCCGGATCGCCGTTCGACTGGCCGAGGAACTGGGCTGGCCTCCCCAGAAGCGAAGCGACCTCTACCTGGCCGGGCTGCTCCACGACATCGGCAAGATCGGCATCGACGACGAGGTGCTCAAGAAGCACGGGCCGCTCAGTCCGCAGGAATACCGGCGGATCCAGCAGCACGTGGAGATCGGTGTGACGATCCTCCAGGACCTGAAGAAGCTCCGGCACATTCTGCCGGGGGTCCGTCACCACCACGAGAGCCTCGACGGCACCGGCTATCCCGACCATCTGGAAGGGGACGAAATCCCGATCGAAGCGCGAATCCTGGCCGTGGCCGACTCGTTCGACGCCATGTCCAGCAACCGGCCCTACCGCAAGCGGCTCTCGCCGATGCAGATCGACGAGATCCTTGAGAAGGGCCGCGGCGTCCAGTGGGACCCCGCCGTGATCGACGCGCTCAAGGCCTGCCGGATGGACGTTGAGGCCATCCGACAAAAGGGCCTGGGCGAGAGCCTGATCGGCGCCGTCGACCTGGCGATCGGACGGCGTTGACCCAGGCGATCGATACCATGGCCGGGCCCGACGGTAGAGTCGTCGGGCCCGGCCGACTCGATCAACGGAACCCGCCGGCGGCCGCGCCGGGAGGCTGTTCGGCGGGAACCGCGTAGCGATTCTGAAGCCGCTCGATCTGCTTCAGGTTGTTGCCCCGGTTGAGCGACTGGATGTTGGCGTCGAGGGCCTGGTTCGGGGAGAAGGGGACGTTGTTCACCCCCTTCTGAATTTCGTCTCGCTGCTCCCTGATCAAACCCGGCGTTGCGATCGGTTCGGGTTGTGGACCCAGGTACGCCTTGCCGCGATGGAAGGCGTATTCGGAAATCCCCTTGCGGACGACGACGGTCGCCTGGCCGTGCAGCCCCTCGGCGGCGAAGACGCCGCGGAGATCGGTCTCTCCCGAGCGGAACTCGGGATCGGCCGAGCCCACGACCTTCACCTGGACTCGGCTGGCCGGAGCCTTGGTGCGGGCGTCCCGGACGACGGCCCGGAGCCGGCCGGCCGGCGCTTCCTCCAGAACATCGACTTCGAGCGGGCTGACCAGGACCACCCCCGAGGCGTAGAGGTCGCCGCCGCGGATCATCACCAGGTACGCCCCGTTCTTGGTCAGTGGCAAGTCGATCGTCTTCGTTTTGTCCTCGTAGTCGTCGCCCGAACCCAGGGAGATCGACTGCTCGAACAGCGGCGTGATGCCGGCAAGATCCACGCCAGCGATGGCGTCGAGGTTCCGGCGGGCCAGGTAGAGTTGCATCAGGTCGACGGGGTGCACCGTGACGTCGACCCTGGCGATGTTGCGATACGTCAGCTTGATCTGCGCTTTGCCGTCGGTTGCGGCGGCATCGGGCGCGATCCCGATGTTCCGCAGGCCGCCTCCGGCGACGGCCGGCTCGGCGGGCGGGCGGACGACGGTGATCTCATCGACCTTCAGGTCCTTGCGGGTGTAGTACGCGACGGCGTCCGCGGCGTCGGTGAACTGCTCGGCCGCCTGGCGGTAGTATTCGAGGGCCCTGGTCGGCATGAGGCGGGCGTCGAAGATCTGGCCGAGGATAAAGACCGCCGGCCATTTATTCGGGCTGGAGACGTCGGCACCGGAAGCGTCCTTGTATGTCGCCTTGGCGATTGCCTCCGCCAGTTTCACGGCCTCGTCGTAGCGGCCGAGATGGAAGTCGGCCAGAGCCTGGCTGTACTGGAAGGCGTCCAGGAACCGGCTTTGGGGGTACATCGCCGCGTAACGGGCCGACGATTTCACGACGGCCGGATAGTCTTCCAACTCCAGCAACGTTCCAACCAGCGCCAGGCTGGCCTCGTCGGCGATCGGATTGGTCGGTGACTGGGCCAGGAAGGTCTGGATCATCCGGGCCGCGTGCAGCAGCAGGCCCGACCGCGTTACGCCCGCCGAGGCGAGCTTCCGTCGCAGAGTCGGATCGTCGATCGACCGCGTCGCGGCGTCGGCGACGACCTGAGAGAGCCCGAAGAAGTCGGTCTCGATCGACGGCGTGTTTGGATACTGCCGCCAGAGGTCGACGAGATAGGCCGTCGCCTCCAGGGGCTCCCCGCGCTGGCGGAGAAGTTCGCCGACGCGGGCGTCCTCGACGTAGCCGGCCTCGATCAGCCCGCGCCAGACGATCATCGCCCGTTCGTGCTCGTCGATGTCGCGATAGGCCCGGCCGATCACCTGGAGTTGATCGAACGTCAGAATCATTTCAGGCGAGCGTTCCTTCACGACCTCAAAGTCGCGGACGATCTTGCGAGCGTCGTAATGGGCGATGTCGATCAGCAGGAGCATCCGCGAGACGTCCTTGGCGACGTCGTCGCGCAAGGTCCAGTCGGTGTAGAGCGACTCCAGCGGCGCGGCGGCCTCGGCGAGGCGGCCGGCGTCGAAGAGGGTTTTGCCGCGGGCGTAAAGTTCGTCTGGCGTGGGTCGGATCTTGTCGTCGTCGGGCTCGCCGGGGGAGAGGACGCCGAACGAGCCGGGCTCGCCGACGTGGAACCGCCCGGGCTCGTCGATGCTCCGCACCGACGCCGGCAGCGTCTTGTACTTGCCGGGGAGCCAGCCGAAGACGTCGTACTGGATGCCGCCAGGGTTGACGTCGGGCGGGAAGTAGAACGTCAGAACGCCGTCTGCCAGCGTGTAGGACGCGGCCGAGGATTTGACCGTCCCCTCGATCAGCGTCGTCCCGGCGGGGAGTCGCTCCTCGACAACGAGGAAATCGCGGTCCCAGACGGGCGTCTCGGAAGGGATGTTCCGCCAGACGACCAGCCCGACTCGGGCCCGGCCGCCGTAGGCTGCGTGAGTGGCGACGTTCTCGAACGTCGACGGGTTCACCGCAGCCGAGAAGCCCACGGGGAGCGTTTTGCCGTCTAGCTCAGGTTCGGCCGGCCAGTAGACGCGGCGATCGACCCAGGCGATGCGGCCGTTACGGTCCTGGTCGGGGCCGAACTCACGGGTGAAACCCGTCAGCCCGACCGAGTAGTGGAACGTCCCCCGGCCTTCCAGGGTGAAGGCCACGCGATTGGCGTCGTTGGCCTTGATCGCCTCGACGGGGACGGCGATCTCCTGAGCTTCGGCCGCGCCGGCGACGTCGATCTCGGAGACCTTGCGGTCGTTGACGACGACGGTGAGCTTGTACCGCTCGCCGCCGCCGGTCGTCTTACCGTGGAACGCCGCCAGCGCGGCGACGGCCGGCCCCTTCGCCTTGACGGGGTTCCACCCCAGGCCGAACCGGTGTGCCTCAAGCCACTCGACCCCCTGAGCCAACTCGTTCGCCTGGGGACGAGTACGAGCGTAAGCCAGGCAGGCGAGCGCCGTGGTCTCGGCCGTCGACCGCAGGCCAGCGGCTTGATTGGCGCCTTCCCAGTAGAGCCGCGGCCGTCGGCCCGGCGCAGGCGTCTCAGTCTTCGCCCTCGGCGCGAGGATCGCCAGCGATTCGGCCGCCAGCTCCGGACGCCCGAGGTTGGCGAACGTCAGCGCCAGATGTGCGAGCGCGGCGTTCGAGAGATTCTGACGCTCGCGATTGAGGCTGTTGGCCGCCTCGAAGCCGGCTCGCTTGCGGACGCTCAGGGCGTGCAGCAGCGCCGCGCGGGCGTCGCGGTCTCGGCTGTCGACGCGGCTGATCGCGGCCTCGATCCAGGCCGCGCCCTTGTCGAGGACCGATGAGTCAGGGAGCAGGCCGAGTTCGCCGGCCGTCGCCAGCGCCCAGAAGACGGAGGCCGTCGTGTAGCGGTCGCTCCCCGAGACCTGGGCGTTGTTCTCGGGTCGATCGGGTGCCGCCGCCATCCATCCCCAACCGCCGTCATCGCGCTGGGAGGCCGTCAACTGAGAGACGAGCCCCTGAATCCGTCCGACGAGTCGTCGGGCGTCGCCCGAGTCGCCGGCGCGGGCCTTGCGCAGATAGTCCAGGGCCGAGGTCGCCGCGAGCAGATCCGCGGCGCGATCGGCGGTCGTCGGGGGAGGGAAGCATCCCCAGATGATCTTGCGACTCTCGAACGGCCGAAGGTCCGAGCCCAGGGCCAACTCCACGATCATCCGCTCAAGGCTAGGCGAGACGACGATTCGCATGGCCGGGTTTTCATAAGACCGCCCTCCGGGGAGGCCGACGAAAACCGTGGCGCCGTCGCTGCTGGACCCCGAAGCCGAGGCGAAGGTCTGTACGCCCCAGGGACGCACCGGCAGTTCGGCCGCAACCCGGTCCGAGCGGTCGCCGATCGTCGCGGTGAGCGTCAACTTCATCTCCCCCTCGCCGGCTTCGATCGGGTCGAAGAGGACCTCCTCGACGCCGTCGCCTTTCAGCTCGACCGTCTTGGGGAGGACCTGCTCACGGCCGCCGCTCCCAGCGGTCAGCTTGAGGGCTGCTGCGCCGGCGGCGACACCCATGTGGTGGATCCGCGCCATGAACCGCGGCCTGTCCCCCTGGGTGAGCGCTGGGGGGGCCTTCAACTCGACGAAGAAATCGCGGCGGATTGTCACCGAGGAGAACGCTTCGCCGACCAGCGTATCCGCGCCGGTGGCGCCTCGGGCCGTGATCCGATACTCCGACATCGCTGAAGGCGCGGGGAACGTCACCTTCGCCTTGCCGTCCTCGCCCGTGACGACAGCAGGATTCCAGTAGGCCGTTTCGACGAACTGCTCTCGGGGTGCTTCGTTCACGCCCCATAGGGTGGAGCGGTCGGCGTCTTCTCCCAATTGGGCCCGCTTGCGAAGCATCCGCCCCTCGCCGCGTTGGTCGTCGGCATCCTTCGCTTTCTCCTCCGCTTTGGGCTCGTAGGCGAAGTTGTCCGAGAACGCGGCCCCCGCAGCCGGCTTCCCGGCCGCCATGCCGCCCCGACGGCCGCCGAGGCCAGGTCCCATCATGCCGACGGGTGCCGGTGCGGCCGGCGCAGCGGCGACGAGCCCTTCCAGGGATCGACCGACATCGGTCCGTCCCGCCGCGTTGGCGGCGAGGGCCGTTCGCCGTTCGGCCTCGTCGACGACCGCCCGCGAGACGGCCGTGGTGGCCGGAGCGTACCGGAAGGTGTTCGTCGACGAAACGGCGAAGGCGCCAACTCGCGTCTGGTCGTAGAAGAACCGACCGATGGGGGGCAGCGGATCGGCGAACCGCCGCAGGAGGGCCTGATCGACGACGGCCAGCGACAGCTCCGCCTTGACGGGACGGCCGAGCTGATCGAGCGCCGTAACCTCGACCTCGACGGGGTCGCCGGGACCGACCTGGGGCTTCGTCGGCTTCACGGTCACGCGCAGGTCGCGTTCGACGGCCACGTCGAGCCGGGCGTGGTCGAGCTTGTCGCGCCACATCCGCGTCGCCGTCAGGGTGAAGTTCGGGAACTGGGGACCGTCCACGTCCCACGAGACGGCGTTGTCCCCCTCGGCGAGGGTCACGATCCGATACGAGAGGATGCGGTCGGCGTCCCATGTGAGGAGCGCTGTGCCGGCGCGGCCTCGGCTGTGCAGGTTCACCCGGGCGGGCTCGCCGACCTTGTACCGGGTTCGGTCGGCGATCAGCCGAAGCGTCGTCTCGTCGTCCTTGCCGGAGATGAAGAGCGGTCGGTCGGCGACGACCGAGTTCCCGAAGCGGTCCGTTCCTGAGACCCGGACCAGGAAGTGGCCGCCCGCCGCGTCGTCGGATCGGAAACTCACAGCGCCGCGGCCTTCGGCGTCGGTCTTGAGCGCCTTTCGCTCGACTTCTCTCTCGACGGTCCTGCCGTGGTCGACGACCACCTTCACGAGCGCGGTCGACAGCTCCTGAGGCGTGGGCGTTCCCAGGGCGTCGGTCGTTCGGACGCGGGCGGAGAACGTCTCGCCGGTCAGGTAGACGGCTCGGTCGGTCTCCACCTGGGTCGAGAACGCTTTGACTGCGATCGAGAGCTGGGCAACCGTCCGGACGTCGTCCTGCGGCAGCACGGCGACCAGGACGATTTGCTGCTCCTCGGCCAGACTCTCCGTCGGGAACGAGACGTGGAACTTGCCGTTCGCGTCCGTCCGGCCCTGGACCTTCCGCCCGTCCGGCAAGGAGACCTCGACCGGCCGGTCGGCCGCCGGGGCGCCGTACTGGAAGCGGGCGATCACGTCGGCCTCAACCGTCTCGCCGCGGTAGTAGACCGTTCGGGGCAGGTCGAAGGCCAGGTCGAGCGGCTGAAGCACGTACGACTGAACCTGAAACGAACCAGAGAACTCGCTCTTCCCTGGCTGGAAGACGCGCACCTGATAGCCGCCGACGGGAGCCGCCGAGTCGATCGGGACCGATTCATGGAAGGTGCCGAATTCGGAGAGCGTCACGTCACGAGCCGCGATCCGACGGCCCGAGGCGTCGACGACCTCGAAGCGGTACGATGCCCCGGGAGTGTTCGCGTACTGGCCGGCGGCGACCTCGCGGACGACGCCTCGAATCAGGGCCGTCTGCCCAGGGCGGTATGCGGGCCGATCCGTGTAGATGAACGCCCGCGGCGCCAGCCCTCGTGAGACCTCGGCCCGCACGCCCAGGCTCGACCCGGCGACGTGCGGGCCGTCGACGAGCAGATAAGTCAGCCGGCGATTCGCCTCGCGAGCCGGCGACCAGTCGTGCAGCAACACCCCGTCCGCGCCGGTGGCGGCTTCCAGGACGACCTGGCCGGCGTCGCAGATCAAAACCCGCGCGTTCGGTCGGCCCTTCCCGGTCTTCGCATCCTGGGCGAAGACGAGCACCTGATCGCGGGACGTTTTCACGATGGCGTCGAGGTCGCTGGCGACCACCAGGGTCGTCGCCTGGAGCGTCTTCTGGTCGGTGACCTTCACCACGTAGACGCCCGGCGTTTCCAGCTTCTTCAACGCGTAGTCGACCGAGACCGGCTTGAACCGGGCATAGCCGGGGACGTCTTCGGTCCACTCGGCGTCGGGGGCGACGAGGCCGATGTCGAGCGATTCCACGTTCTCGAAGCCGTGCTTCTTGCGGAAATACGCCTCGGCGTTCAGCTTGTAGGCCGTGAACGTCAGCCGTTCCAGGTTCCTTGTGGAGATCTGGAGATTCGCCGTCTCACCAGTGCGGAAGCTGCGCGGTGTGACGACGGTCAGCGTCGTCGATTCCATCACGGCGATTCGCTGCGCCGCCTGCATGGCCCACGGCTGCGTCTTGATCTTCTTGTAGGCCTCGACGGCCTCGGCGAGCTTGCCCTTTCGTTCCTCCAGGATTGTGCCGGTGAGGAACTGAGCGTGCGCGGCGGGCTCGGTGTCCGGGAACTTACCGAGGAGAGTCGACCAGGCGGCGATCGCCTCGTCGTCGTGCTTCTCCTCGGCGTGGCTCCAACCGATCTGGAAGAGGACCTCCGGGACGCGGGCGTCGAGAGGGTTCTGGGCGACGAACTCGCTCCAGGCAGCGCGGGCGTCGCCGAAACGACCCAGACGGACGAGATCCTGGGCCTTGGATAGCTTTGCCGACAGAATAGCTCGCTGGGCGTCCGCGCTCTGGGGACCGTCGGGGTACTTGGCCAGATATCCCTGCCAGGCGGCGACCGCCTCGTCGAACCGAAGCTGCGATCGAAGGACGTCGCCCACCTGATACGCGGCCGTCATCGACAGCTCGGCCAGATCCTTGCGAGCCTCGTCCGTCTCGGCCTTGTAGCCTTCTCCAGTAAGGAATCGATGGAAGGCGTCGAGGGCTTCCTCGTGTCGGTTCCGGGCCAGATAGGACGCGGCGATCTCGTACGCCGCGCGGACCGCTCGGGGGTGGGTCGGATAGGCGGCCAGGAACCGCTTCAAGGCGGCGACTCCCAGCGTCAGGCTCTGGGAGTCGGGCGGGTTCGGTACGCCGTAGGTTGCGGGGATCAGGGCGAGGGCCTGGGCTCGCGCGTCGTCATCGGCCGGGGTTCGGGCTTCCGGCTTCATGCGCTCCACGTCGCGGGCCAGGTCGGTCCAGGCGAGACGGGCGTCCAGCGGGCGGCCGGAGTCTCGGAGAGCCTCGCCCAGCATCAGCCGGGCGGCCGAGCGTCCGGGGAGGTTGGGGAAGTCCTTGAGTCGAGCTTCCAACTCGGTCACGGCGCGAGGATGGTCGCCGAGGATTCGGCTGACTCGGGCGATCTCGACAGTCAGGTCGCCCCGCGCAGCGGCTCCCTTGGCCAGCAATCGAGCCTGGATCAGCAGCTCACGAGCGCCCTGGGGATCTGGGGGAGTTACGGGGTCGTCGGGCTTGAGGAGACCCCGGGCGAACGACTTATAGACGTCGGCCAGCCGATCCTTGCGTTCGTCGGCCAGGAGCGGGATCGCGGAGGCTCGCGCCAGCTCCTCGGCGCGGACGGCGTCGCCCGCAGCCAGCTCCAGGGTGGCCAGCTCGTAGCGAATCTTGGGGATCCAGACGCTCTTCGGGTGGGCCTCCATCGCCTTGCGGAGCCCTTCCCGCGCCGGATCTCGGCGGCCGTCCAGGCGGTCGGAAATCGCGATGAGGAATTCCAGGTAAGCCTGCTCATCGTCGCCGTTCGCCTTGCCTCGAAGCGCCGACAGCTCGGCGCGAGCCTCGGCGAATCGGCGTTCCTGCAAGGCCGCGACCACCTCGCCGGGGATCGTCGGCGCGGCGGCCGGTGGGGCGCCTTTCACGTCGTCGGGGGCGATCACCCCAGTCAGAGAGGCGGCGACAAGCGACCCAATCCATGTGCAGAAGAGAGGCATGGAAACGGCCTCCGAATGGTTCAGAGCGAGAGAGGGGCGGCGCGATCGAGGGCCGAACGCCTTGTCTTTGGACGTCGGCCCGGCTCCGCGGGTTCCGACGTACCCAGGCTCGTCGACTGACGCAGCCAGGTCCCGTTGGTTCAACGTGCCAGTCCGGCCCCTCTTAGTCGAGACCCTGAAAACTCGCGCAAGTGCGTGGTTGGGTGTGTGCGTTATTGGCGTTTTCGGCGAAAATGACTAAACCGTGTCGCCCCCTGGCGTCAGGTTTCGAATGCCGTCTATGAGGAGAATTGTTTTCGTGCCGTGGAGTCGCGGGGCTTAACGAACTGAAACGAAGACAGTCGGCAACTCCGCTCGACAGACCCGTGGGAATTTCTACAATTCGGTGACGATCCACTCGCGACGAAGACCTGCGGACGGAGACCGAGGGTGGCGATAAGCGTGCATGGATTCTGGCGCAGGTTGGGTGCGGCAGGACGCCGATCGCACGATCGTCGCGGCGCTGTCTCTCGCGGCGGAAGCCGTGGCGGATCTCCTCGCATCGGCGTCATTGAGACGCTGGAGCCGCGAGTGCTCCTGAACGCCGACTCCGAAACCACCCAGGATCGACTGCCTCCGCCGGAGTCGCTCTATTTCGTGGTTCCCCCTCCGGCGTCCGAAATCGCCCTGGGATGGGGAGACTCCTCGGCCGACCAGGGGACGTCGGGTCCTCCTGCGCCGAAGAATGAGGTCGCTCCGACCGACGCTCAGCCGACCTTTCTGGCTTCGAGGCCGTTCGATTCGATCAACGGACCCATCTCACCCATCCTGAAAGCTCAGGCCGACGCTATCCGCAGCCACATCCTTTCGGCGGCGGGCATCGACCTTCAGGACGCCGAGGGGAACTCAAAGTCCTCGGAAGATGAGGCGCTGGACGCTTCGCGCACGGATAACTTCGCACCGTCGACGACCGCCGCCACGCTTGGCTCCCCGATCGTGGAAACGCTGACCGGTCCGCCGAGCCCCGCAGAACTGGAAACGCTTCCGAAGGTTCCGTGGACGCGCAGCTACTCCTACGCTGGCGCGATCGAAGCCGACAGGGACTCGGTGGCCTTCCGCATCCCCGTCGGGCCGACGACTCAGACGCTGACCGTCGACGTTCGACCTGGCGCCGACGGCCAGCTCACCACTCCCAAGATCGATCAGCTGTACCTGATCGGAGCCAACGGCGAGATGCTGGCGGCGATCTCCGGCGTCAAGTTCATGTCGAACGGCTCGGAGCAGGTCCTGTACATCTCGATCCACGGGGCTCCCGTCGGCGGCCAGTTGTTCATGCGTCTGGTTCGAGGCGACGACGCAGGGACCTACTACGGCGGCAGCGACGACTCCGACTCGCTCACCAACGTCCAACTCCCCTCGTCGTGGGGATCGTCCAACTACGAGATCAGCATCCTGAGGACGGACGTGGTCTCGAACTCCGGGGTCGCGACGGGCGCCTCCTCCTCGGGAGGAGCCTCGTTCATCACGACGCTCCCGACGACGACCGACGCCTCGACGTCGTCCGCGGCCACGTCCTCTTCCAGCCCGGGGACGGCCTCCTCCAACACGAAGGAGGCGGCGGACTCGCGGGTCGACGAGGTCGCCCAGTCCGAAGAGGATGGAGTTGAACTGGCTAAGCTGGAGGAAGATCCTCCTTCCGTCTACCTGGGACCGCTGGTCTCTCGGACGGCCGCGCCGCTGGGGCCCGTTCTGGCGACCTACGCCGGCGATCCCGCTCCTCCGGTCTCACGTGCGGATCGCCCAGCCGGCGACGTTCTGGACGCGCTCGGGGGGGATCTCGATCTCGACCTGCTTCTGAATCTCCGAAGCCGCCGGGCGACGAGCCATGCGGCAAGACGAGAGGACGACGGGGCGACGATCGCCGAATCGAGGGGGGGAACCGGCGCGCCGATCCTCCTGGCCGGCAACCAACCGATCGACCCCCGGACGGAGGCGCTGGCTCTGGCCGCCTCTCTCGACCGGGACGCCGAGTCGGAAGAGCTTCTGGTCGACGCGGCCGACGATCCTCCCCGCGAGCGTCAGGCCGAGGTCGCCCGCGCCGGTCTCGCGACGCGGGCCGTGGGCTTCCTGATCGGCCTGGGGCTGGCGTCTGGGCCGCTCTATCCCGACCTTGTCGCCCTGGCTCGTCGAAAGCTGCTTCGCAGAACCCGACCGCTCCGGCGCAGGGCGGCGAAAGGCGGCGGAGGATCGTAACTCGGATCCAGCCCGCGCTCCGCGGTGCCCGAGTCTGCCGCCGGGTTTCCCATTCAACGCCTCCCTGGGCGTCTTTCATCTCAGATTAGACCGCCGTGGTCGAGTTTCGGCCCTCGCGCTGACGCGGCGGTGGGTCAGCCGCTGGAGGTCGTCGACGGCGGCGTCGAACGAACCCGGGCCAGGGCGTGAGAGGTCGTCCGGCGGGCGAGTTCCAGCCAACGCGGGAGGCGATCGGGCCGGGCGGTCAGGCAACGGGCGTAGGCGATCAACACGCCCAGGTCGGTCGCTGGATCTTCGTCCGACCAGGCCGCCGCCTGTTCGAGGTCGGCCAGTGCCGGCTCGATCAGGGGGGGCGAGAGTTCAATGAAGCAAAGGGCCCGGCCGAGGTAAGCGTCAGCCCGTTCGCGGTCGCGGCGGAGAACCAGGGTCCATTCGCGGGCCGCGTCCTGCGTCCGGCCGAGACGGCGTAGCGCCCGGGCTCGATGAATCCGAGCGTAGACGTCGTCGGACCGCGAGACCGCCAGGTCCAGGTCGTCGAGAGCGGACTCGGGTGCAGGCCCGCCAAGTTTCAGGACGCCGCGAAGTTCCAGCAGGCCGGGATTGTCGGGCGCCAGTTTGAGCCCGAGCCGGACCTGGCGCTGGGCCTCGCGATCGTCCCCCGCCCAGCTGGAGACCCGCGCGGCGATCAGGTGGGCTTCGGCTGAATTCTGGCTCGAATCCGCCAGGGCCTCGGCGACGGCGGCCCGAGCCTGACGGTGTCGCCCGAGAGTCGCCAGGATCACGGATCGGGTGAGTCGCAGCCGGTGCGCGACATCGGGACGAGCGGCGGCGAGTGCGGCGATCCGGCGCTCGGCCGTGACCAGGTCGGCGCGGAGCCGGGGGCCGCCGACCGGGAAAAGCGCGAGGTCCTCGGGGCGGTCGATCTGGAGGTCGTCGTAGCGGCCGGCGGCGAGCAGGGCCCTGTCGACCAGACGGTCACGCGCGGGCGTCGGGTCGAGTCGACGGGCCTCGACCGCGTCGACCACCGCTTCTTCCCGACGGCTGAGCATCATCCGGACGATCGCGCGCATCGCCAGCAGGTCGCTCCGCTCGTCCTCGCGAGTCTCGCCGTCAACGAGCAACTCCAGCGCCGCCTCGGCCGAATCGGGATGGCCCAGACGAAGGTCGAGGAGCGCTCGGCTCCGTCTCGCCGCGACGTCGCCTGGGTTCTGCGTCAACAACTCGCCGAAAATCTCCTGCGCTCGCGCCACGTCGCCCGATTCGGCGTAGATGTTGGCAAGGTTGAGCTGCGCCGCTCGGGCCAACTCGCCGTCCGGATCGGTCTCGATCACCTCCCCGTACCATCGTCGCGCGCCAACGACGTCGCCCAACCTCTGGCGAACGTAGCCCAACTCCAACCGGACTCGCGCGGCTTCAGGACGCTCGCCCATCTTCGCCAGCGAGGCTTCCAGCTCCTTCAGGGCTTCGGCCCACGATTCCTGCTTGCGACAGAGACGCGCCCGGCTGAACAAGACCCACGGCGAGTCGGGGTTCACGCCTTTCGCGACGTCGTAGTGCCTGAGAGCCTCGTCGTCCAGGCCCGCCTGGTCCTCCAGATAGCCTAGATAGTATTGATACCAGTAGTTGGACCAGTTGATCAGGACGGACCGCCGCAGCCAGAGGATGGCGGGCGCCAGTTCGTGGCGGCTGGAATGCAACAACCCGCGCTGGAAGCAGGCCAGGGCCGATCGCTCGTCCTCCGGGCGAGGCTCGATCGGGGGCCGTCCGATTTCGGGCCGATTGGGGAGCCGCTCCTCGAAGCGTCGTCGCAGCTCGCGCCAGGGGCCCGGCGAGTCGACGAACCGGAGAGCCTTATCGCAGTGTTCGATCGCTCGTGCGACGGTCTTCTCCCGGACCGGGTTGCGCTCAGGCGTGGGGTCGGGGAGGGAGGCCTCGACGCCGACCATCCAGAGGAAGAGCAACTCGTTGACCTCGGACTTGAGGCGATCGAGCTCGGCCGGGTCGAGCATGCTCAGGTTGTGGTCGAGCTTCGTCCAGTCCTTGGCGCCCAGGACGTAGAAAGGTTCCAGCAGCGCCTGGAGCTTCTCAGCAGCGACGGCGCGGCCTTCGGCGACGCCGACGAACCGCATCCGCAGATCCTCGGCGGCGGCGTGCACGGCCTCGGCCTGCCGGCGTTTCTCGGCTGACCGCTCAGCCAGGTGATACTTGTGGTTGGCGTCGTCCGCGCGGCGCTCCAGGTCGTTGTAGGCGTGGGGCTCGGTAAGCCGGACCCGGAGTCGCTCGGCGAGATCACGGACGTTCCGCAGGTCGAAGACGCGGGTCAGAAAGTTCTGGCTGGGGCCTTCCACGAACTGAAGCGCCGCGTCGTACTGGAGCTTGGCCGTCTCGAAATCACGTTTCTGCATCAGTTCGTCGCCCGCCTCCAGGCGACGGTCCGCCTGGGCCGCGCGATCGGTCCGCTCGATGCTCAGATTGATCGCCGCCGCGCCGGCCGCGCCGCAGGAGATGAGAACGACGGCCGCGGTCGCGAACCGGAAGCGGTTGCGGCGAATCCGCCGGGCGGCCCGGCTCCACAGGGGCTCGCGCGCGTGAATCAGCGGGAAGTCGTCGGCGACGGCCTGAAGGTCGGCGGCCAGTTCCTCGGCCGTCTGGTAGCGGTCGTCCGGCGCTGGAGCCAGGCAGCGTTCGAGGACCGCGCGGATCGGCGCAGGGACGTCGACTTCGTCCGGAAACAGGCCGTGGGGGTCGCGTCGCCGCTCGTCGGCCGAATCGAGAAGCGCCTCGACGACCGACGACGTTTTGCGGGGCGGGGCGAACGGCTTCACCCCCAGCAGGGCCTCGAACAGCAGGACGCCCATCGAGAAGACGTCCGACCGAGCGTCGACGTGATCGCCGACGGCCTCGGCCAGCGCTTCCAGGTGCTCCGGGGCCATGTAGTCGACCGTGCCGCCGAGACTCGCCGCCGCTCCGGGCCCGCCGTCGGGGGTGATCGCCTCGTGGGCCAGGTTGAAGTCCAGGAGCATCGGCGTGCCGTCGGAGGCGATCAGAACGTTCGACGGCTTGACGTCTCGGTGCAGGACGCCGCGCTCGTGCGCGTGGCCGAGGGCCTCCGCGAGACGGGCCCCCCACCAGGCGAGGGCTCTGGGGAAGGTCCGCGCAGCTAGCTCGGTCCGACCCGCCGAGGGGCCTGTGGAGGCGGCGTCCGGCTCCAGGCGGTCGAGCGCTTCGACCAGAGCGCGACCGCTGGGGGGCCCTTCGCCGCCGGCCCTGTCGACCTCGTCCAGCAGCCTCGACAGCGTCACGCGACCGAAGTAAGGCATGCAAAGGACGTGCAGCCCGGTCGCCGGTTCCACGCGATGCGAGTGAACCGGGACGATGTGCGTGTGCTGGAGCCGAGCCAGCGTCTGGGGCTCGCGGGAGCCTCGAAGACTGACCTTCAGGGCGACAGGGCGATCCGCGAGCTGGGTCTCGCGTGCCAGGAAGACCCGCCCGAACGAGCCTCGGCCCAACTCCTCGACAAGCTGAAAACCGGCGATGGCGTCGCCGGCTTCGGGAAATTTCGGCCGTCCCCCGAGGTCGTCGTCGGTCGTCGTCGTCGTGCCGTGCGATCCCGTCGACCCCGAGCCTGCACCGACGAGCCGGTGGATGTCCAGCACGCGCCGCAGCGGGCCGGAGAAGTTCTCATATCGGGACAGGAAGGCGTCTGGCTCGGGGGCCTCGCCGGCCTCTTCCAGCAGGCAGAACTCCTCGTAGATCAGGGCGACGATGGTGTCTTCGCCCAGCTCGGGATAGCGTTCCGCGTACCAGTCGGCGGACGCTCGTTGTCCTGATTCCCACCGGAGCGACATGTCGGTGCGCAGGATGGCCAGCCGCGCGCCGGGGAACCCGCCGGGCTCGGGCCAGCCGGCGAGGAACGCACGGGGGTCGGGGCGCGAGCCGTTGGAGTCGGCCTCGCGCCAGGCCTGCTCGTATCGTCGTGTAAGGCGCGCCGCGGAGGGTGTTGAGGCGTCCTCCCACGTCCGCCCCCAGGCGCCAACGCTCATCCGGCCGGCTCCCACTCCGACTCCATGCGCCGCCTCAGGTCTTCAAGCACACGTTGGACGGTCCGCTCGCTGATCCCCAGGCGCTCGCCGATGTCCTTGCTCGAGAGTCCCTGCGCCTTCAGCTCCAGGATCGTCCGACGCTCGCGGGGCAGCAGGGCGTTCAGGCGGTCGAGCGCCTCGTGGGCCTGGGCCACCTCGCTGGGCGAGTCGATCGGATCGGCCACCTCCTTGGGGCGGCGGCCGTCCCCCCAGAGCGGCTCCTCGCGATGCATGTCGTTCTTGAGGCTGGCGGCGCGACGGTACTCGTCGATTACCTTGTTCTTCGCAGCCCGGGCCAGGAAGGCGACAAGATGTCGAGAATCTTCAAAATCCGTGGGGGCGTCGCGCATCCGGCGGAAGAAGCTTCCCCAGACGCTCTGGAGGAAGTCGAGCGAGTCGAACCGCGATCGCAGCAGCCTGGGGAGCTGCCTGCGCACCACCAATCGGACCTCCGGCTCATACCGCTGGAGGAGTTCGCGGGCGGCCCCTTCGTCGCCCTGCTGAATTCGCTTGAGGAAGTCGGCCAACTGGCCCTCTTCCTTCAGCGAAGGATCGCCGACCGACATGATTCGCCTCCTGAGCCCGGCCGGGGGATCGTCCCGGCGCCGCGTCCCGGCTCCTTGTCGCCGGCGGTCGCCGGCCCGGGACGTCGATCGGTCGCCTTTCAGGCTAACCATCGAGGCCGACCATTGGCAAGACGTCAAGGAGCATGGCGGGCGCCCGGCGCGATGAGCGCCCGCCGTCGGGCAAGGTTAGGCGTTCATCATCGGACGGAGGAGCGTGCGAGGGTCGCCCATTTGGCGGCCATGAGGCGGCGTTGAGCCGTGGCCGTCAGGTGACGAACCGGCCTGGATGAGACAGCGGCGACCGGCGAGATCCTCCGACTCAGATGCAGGCTCCTGCGGGCGAAGGAAGGATCGGGACCGGCCAGTTTTTTGGGGTCGAGCACGGCCTGGTACTCGCCGCCGGGTCGCCCGTCGTCGTCGCCGTCGAGCGCGACACCGTTCTGGTCGACGATTCCGCCGTCCCCCTGGATGATCAGCAGGGACACGCCGTGGAGCGGAACCTGGCCCACAGGCCGGATCCGGACGGTGTGCGTCGCGGCGTCGTAGGTCGCGTCGCGGAGGGGGATGATTCGATCGTCCTTCGTCCCCAACCGACCGTCGCGCCCTGGGCCGATGATCCGGTAATTGGCGACGTTTGAGGCGGAGACGGGGTCGAGGTCGCCAGCAAACCCGACGACGAACGAGGTCGGCTGATGGTGGTATCCGAATCGCTCCACCGAAGTGACGACCGGCCCGGACGGGAGCGGAGCGGCGAGGACCTGCAGATTGGTGGTCGCCGAGCCGCTGGAGACGAAGTCGTCGCTCCCGAGGTAGCGGGCGGAAATCGAGTGCGCTCCCTCCGAGAGCCCCAGCGTCACCAGCACGGCGGTCGCCACACCGCCCACGTTCGTCACGGCGACGGTCCCTGCGTCCACCCCGTCCACGGTGAAGGTCACGAGGCCGGTTGGGAGGGAGCCGAGTGGGGAGGTGACGAGCGCCGTCAGCGTGACCGGGCTACCGGCCACGGCCGGGCTGGGGGTTACGAGCACCTGGGTCGCCGTGGCGATGGGCGTGGTCCTCGCCGCGACCGTGACGGCCAGGGACGGCGAAACGCTCGCCGCGAATCCGGTGTTCCCGGCGTAGGAGGCCGACACCGAGTGAGACCCGGCTCCCAGCGTCATCGTCAGCGTCGCCAGGGCCCGGCTCCCGTTGGGTCTCAATGCCACGGGGGACCGGGCTACGCCGTCGACGATGAATGTCACCTGGCCCGTGGGGATCGCCCCCCCCTGAGCCGACACGTAGGCGGTGAACGTGACGGATCCGCCCACCGGGACGGGGTTGGGCGTCGCCGTGATCTGCGTCGCCGTCGTTAGCAGGACCGCCCCGGCGCGGAGGGAGGCGGTCGCCGTCGCCGTCCGCGAGGAGTTGCTCAGCGATCGGACCAGCACCCTGAGCGAACCCAGCCCCAGGTCCAGCAGCTCAGCCGAGAGGGTGATGGACCCGGTCCCCAGGGCCGGCAGCCGAATCACGGGGATCTTGGAGGTCAACTGCCCACTGTAGCCGACGAGAGACCCCGAGATGGGACCCGACGGCCCGAGGAGGATCACCTCGAAGTCGTCCTCGGCGTTGCCCGTGTTCGTGACGAGCAGGCTGAACGTCTTCGCGCCCGGAGAGGAGAGGACGTAGCTGGGGGTCTCGAATCGGGCCGTGACTCCAGCGTGCGAGGCGACCGTCACGTCGACCGAATCCGCGCTGCGGACCGCGGAGTTGCTCAACGAGGTGGCCGTCGCCGTCAGGGAGAGCGAGCCGGGAAGGGCGTACGAGATCTGGCCGATCGTGATGGCGACCACCGTCGACGCACCCGGCGCGAGCGTCACCACGTTCCTGCTCAGCTCCGCCACGAGGCTGGCAGGCCCGGCGAGGCCCAGGAGGAACGAGTCCGTCGTCCGGCCGGTGTTCGTCACGGTCATCGAGACGACGCTCCCCGGAGCGACGGAGTTTGGAACGATCGCCACCTGGACCCCGAGCGAGAGAACCCTCAGGATGCCGCTCGCCTGCGCGGTTGCCTGCGAGCCGATGGAGGTGGTCGAAACCGTGAAGGGGATCGTGGCCGCGGCGACTCCGGACGGAGCTTGAATCGTGAACGGGACGTCCACCGCGCCCGTCAGCCCTGGAGTGACGAAGACGCTCGTCTTGTCAAAAACCGCGGTGTAACCAGCGGGCAGGCCGGCGATCGCGAGCGTGAAGGTCTCGCCGACGCTCCCGGTGTTCGTCAGCCGCACGACGTATCGAGCTTTTCCTCCCTGCCCGATGGTCGGCGCCGAGGTGATCATGGCGACGACGCCGTGAGATTGGTGATCCGACGACGGCAGGAGCGGGACGCCGGCGAGCACGAGGTTGCCGTCGACGGAGCCGACGATCGTGCCCGAGGTCGCCTGGACCGTGAAGCCGAAGTCGCCCAGCACGGCGAAGGCGTCAGGAGTCATCGTCAACTGGACGTCGACGAAGCCGCCGGCCGCCACTGTCGCCTGCGCCGGCAGCGAAGCCCAGCCGGCCGGGAGGCCGAGAACCGACAGGTTATAGGTCAAGGTCGACGAGGTCGGGTTCGACACTCTCACGCGATAGGTGGTCGTTCCGCCCGGCTGCAATTCCTGGGAAGCCGGCGAGAGCCCGAGAATCTGAACGCCCGAAACGACCAGCGGCGGCAGCGCCACCTCGCCGTCGGTCCCCTGGCTCGTGAAGTCGATCGTCGTCGTTCCTGTGATCGACCGCGAGTCGCCGGGATGCAGATCCGAGACGGTCGTTTGCCAGGTGATCGTGCGGGTCAGCGATCCCGCGGCCAGGTTGAGGTCCCATTCGTAGCGGTCGGAGTCAATTCCCGCGATGATCCGAGTCGGCGCGAGGCTGAACGAGCCCGGGACGAGGGCGACGCCGCCTCCCTTGGGAACGTCGACGTGGACCGTGACGGGGATCACGTCGGCCGCGTCCAGTTGGTAGATGATGAGCCCGCTGGTACTCGTCGTGTAGATATAGCCGTCGCCGCCGTCCAGACCCTCCGTCGTGGCTGGGATCGTCGTGCTGCTGTAGACGAAGCGAGTCGGATCGCTGGCGTCGACCACGAAGATCATCGGGGAGTCCGTCGACGACCCGGTGCTCGAGAACGCGAACAGCCCGCCGCCGAGCGCCGACGCGTACGCGTTGTACGGGCCGGCCGACGCGCGGTCGATCGTCTCGGAGTGGAGCAGGACGGGGTTGCGCGGATCGGAGACGTCCAGAGTTGCCAGGACGAGGTCGCCGCTCAGGGGAAGGTCGGACGTCAGGTCCTGCCAGCCTCCCGTCGAGGCCGTGACGAACGCGAGGTTGCCGTCGACGAGCAGCTTGACCGCCTGGACCGTCCCCGGGATGACGACGGACTTGACGAGCGACATGTGCGTCGGGTCGCTGACGTCGATGACGAGGATGACGCCCTGGCCCGTCTGGGTGTCGTCCCCCTTGGCCGTGCTGCCGGCGACGAGCAGCGTGTTCGGCCCGACGAGCTGCATCTGCCAGAGATTGCCGTCGCCGCCGTTGATGTCGGCGTTGAGGTATCGTTCGATGCCGTCGTCGAAGGTCCCGTACGTGTTGCGCAGGATGCCGTCGAGCTGGGGGGAGGCCGGGTTCGAGACGTCAATCGAGTAGACGTCGCCGGTCTGGTACTTGATGTCGTTCACGCCGCCGATGAGGAACGTGAAGCTCCAGGTGGAGATGAAGACATGGGTGTCGGAGACGACCATGTGCCAGCCGAGCGCGTAGTGCAGCCCCGGCGTCGCGCCGAGCAACTGGGGATTCGCCGGGTCGGTCAGCGAGTAGATTGAGAGAACCATCGGCGTGACGGCGCCGCCGCGGGCCAGGGCGTACAGCTTGTCGCCGTGAACTTCCAGGATGGTCGACGCGCCGCCGAACGTCTCGAGGAGCTGGGGACTGGCCGGATTCGAGACGTCAAAGGCCTCGATCCCCGAGGATCCGCTGGCGAAGACGTAGTGGCCGTACTTCACGACGCCCCCCGCTCCAGGGAGGTTCGTCTGCGAAACGACGCCGAGCGGGCCGACGAGCGTGGCTTGGGCCTGAACCTGAAGCGTGTTCGTGACGACGCTCGCGCCGGGAGGAAGCTGATCCTTGTCCGACGTCAGGGTCGCCGAGACGGGCGAGCCGACCATCAGGGCGCCGTCGCCGGTCCCGCCCGGGATCGAGGCTCCGCCGGGCGTCGTCAGGGACACTCGGAGGATGTAAGAGCCGACGGGGAGGCCCGTCGTGTCGACGGCGCCCAGGTCGACCGTCGTGAGCGAGGCGACCACGTCGAGCGTCACGTCGACGGGCGACGACGTGAAGACGACCTGTCCCGACGAATTGATCAACTGAAGCACGGCCCGGGCGGTTTGCAGCCGGTTGACGGCGTTAAGGACGCGGGCCGTGACCTCCACGGATTGGCCCGGCGTGGCGAACGAACGGTCGCCGGTCACCGAGACGACCGAGACGAACTCCTTCCGGACGCTCATCGAGCCGACCGCCGTGCGGGAGATCGGCGGCGTGCTGCCGTCGATGGTCGCCGAGACGCTGAACTGGAACGGGGAGAGTTCTGAAGTCGAGTTGGGCGTGAGGGTCAATGTGACCGTCGCGAAGGCGTCGGGCGCGAGCGTGACCGAGGTCTGGCTGAACAACGAGGCCACGTCGGCCGGTAGGCCGAGGACCGCCAGGTCGTAGGTGGTGGTCGCGGTCCCGATGTTGTGCACGAGAATCGTGAAGACGGAAGGCGACTGCGGCTGCGCCACCTGGCTGGAGTTCACGAACGAGAGGTCCACGTTTCCCTGGCCGAGGGCTTCAACCGTCTCGCCGAAGGTGTCGAGCCGGCCGCCCAGTTCGGTGACCGCCGCCTGGATCGCGGACGGCGTCTGGGCCGAGGCGATCCGGTCGCGCGAGGCCGCGAAGCCGGCCGCGAAGGGGGCGAGGTTGGGATCGGAACCGAGCAATCCCAGGATGGCCCCCAGGTCGGCGACGACCTGACTCTTGTAAACGGCGCTGGTCGGGGAGCCGACGAGGTTCGTCAGCGCGACGCCCAGGTCGCTCAGGCGGGCGGCGAGGTCGGGTTGGCCGATCCGATTGGCGACTGTCGCGGCGTCAGCCACTGATGTGGCTCCGGGCACGGCCGTGATGAGGGTGAACGAGTGGAAGTCCGGGAACGGCGTGCCGAAGTCGGTCGTCAGGCGCAGGCCGAGCGTCTGATTCAGCGGCGTCGAGGCGGCGGGCGTCAGCGTGAGATTAAGCTCGACCACCTGGCCCGGGTTCAGCGTGAGCGGCGCCAACCCGGCGACGGAGAGGCCCTCGGAAGCGAGAGACTGAAAACTCACCGCCTCCGCCACATTGCCGGTGTTCTCGAGCCGGAGCTTGATCTGAGCTGGCGTCCCTGGCGACGAGGAGACGTTGTCGCGGTCCGTCGTGACCTTGAGACCGTGGATCGCCGGCATAACGAAGGAAGCCGTCTGGACCGTCGTCTGGCTCGGATCGGCCGTATCCGTGATCTGGACGCCGAAGTCCAGCGTCGTTCCCACGGCGGGGAGCGATCCGGTCGGGAAGAGGATCAGCCCGATCTCGGCGGTCTCGCCGGCGGGGATCACGACTTCCGGGATGCTGGTCTTCCCCGAGAAGCCGGCGGGGAGGTCGATCATCGCCAGCGAGAGCCGAAGCGTCGTCGAGCCCAGGTTCTTGATCCCCAGCCGGAACATGGTGGGCGACTGGGCGCCGTTGATCGGCAGCGTGTAGAGCGGGTCGGGAACGATCGCCGCGGCGATCTTCGTGCCGGAAGCGGCTCCCACCCCGAGATTCTTGAAGGCGTCGAGAGGCGCGGGCGAGAGCAGCAGATCTTCCAGGGGAGGATCGTTCGAAAGCTCGAAGCCGATCTCGAGGCCCGCGAGGAACCCCAGGCCGAAGGGGGTGTTTCGGAATCCCTGGGCGAGTTGCATCGCCAGCGTGAAAAATGCGCCGATCCAGTTCTTGTACGCCGCGACGTCCGCCCAGAACTGCCCCGCCTTCTTCGAATTGTCGCCGTACGAGACCCACGCCCCCAGCAAGAACTTGAACGCCGTGCCGATGCCGCTGATCGAGAGCCCCGCCAGGGCTCCCCAATTGAATTCAACGACCCCCCTCATGAACGCGACATAGGCGCTCGTCGCCGCATTCTGGATCAAGCTCGAGTGCTCGCCGTTGTCCATCACGTCGACGGCCGCCCCGGTCGAGGGGTCGAACTCGTACCACCCGACGCGGGCCTCGCCGTTGATCGTGACGCTTTGAGCCGGGACCAGGACGAACTTGCCGGCGTCAAGCGCCTGGGAGATGAACGCCCTGGCGGCCGGGGTGATCGCCAGAGCCTCGAGTTGGTTCCGGTTCTGCGCGCTGAGGAAGACGAGGGGGACGCCCTGATCCCTCGCCGTTTGGAGGACCGTCACGATGCCGACGGGCAGGATCGAAAAGCTGGTCGACGTCGCGGGGGGCGTCCCCATGACGTACTGCTCGGTGAACGACTCGGTCATCCCGCGAAGCAACTGGAATGAGATATCGGCGTTGGCGTTCTGGCCCGGCATGGGGATGGCCCGAATCACGTCGCGCATCAGGTCCATGGACAGGCTGAAGACGACCGTCCCGTCATCCTTGGTAATGGCCTTCGAGTCGAAGGCGATGACCCGGGGGCTCGCGAGGTAGGCCTCGACGAGCATGTGGCCGGCCAGGTCCGCGTTGTACGCGTCCGAGAGGGCCAGGAACTGAGCCAGCCGGGATCGAGCCGCCGACAGGAACGCGGCGGTCATCTCGCTCTGGATCCGCTGCCCCAGCGCGTCCCTCTCGGGGCCGTCCGGGGCGGCGTTCGCTTGCTGGACGAACGAGGTCAACTCCGCTTCGCGCGCGCTGAGTTGGGCTCTCAGCTTCTCCGCCGCGGCCTGGCTGTAAAGGCCGGATTCGATGCTCAGCGTGGTGTAATCCAATGGCGAGATCAGCGGTTGGCCGCTGGGATCGACCGAAACACTCCCCCCCCCTCCCAGCCGGGCCGCCGCGCCGATTCGATCGACGATCGTCTTCGACAGGTCGACGGACGTGCCGTCTGGCGACGTGATGTGGAGCTTCAGGAACTCGCCCGTGAGGAGCTGGCTGCCGAACGGGAAATTGGTCAGGACTTCCTGGAACGGCTGGCCCGTCAGGATCGGGTTTGCGGCCGTATCGAGCGTCCCATCGCCGATCAGCAGGTACGGAGTGTAGGTGTTGATCGTGGCCGCGAAAAGGGCTCCCACGGACGTGCTCGTGACCAAATGGCCGAGCGTGATCGGCCGACCGACCAGCTCAACCGTGTTGAAGACGTCGGAGAGCACCGTGGCGACGCTCTGGAAAGACCCGCCGAACAGGTCGCTCTGGGTCAGCTCGCGGTCCACGCTCAGATAGACCTTGTGCCGAAGGGAGTCGGGGACTGCGGCGAAGGTCGACGTTGGCGCGGCGAACGCGGCGCCGATCGTCGCGGAAGCGAAGCTCGGGTCGGCGTTTTGAAAGCCGGAGCCGGTATTGAGCTGGATCCAGTAGTGGTCGCGGGTCTCGGCCAGAAGGTCGGCGTCGTTGGCTGGGTCGGACGCTATGGTTCCAGGATTGAGGAACCCCACGACTCGCAGAGGATCCTTGAACATCGAGAGGATCAACTGCTGGGAGAGAGCGTCGGTCAGCGTCCCGTGGGCGTAACGGGCCGGGACGCCTGAGGCCCGCAGGAGCGCCACGCCCAGGCTCGACTGATCGAGCGAGTTTCCCGCATCGCTCCAGAGCGTCCCCCGCGCCCCTCGCAGGGAGCCGACGTACGACTCATAGTCCACCTCCTGCGTGAGGTAGGCGAGGATCTGCGTGGGGTCCTGGTTCAGCTCGGCGGCCTTCGCCTGGATGTACGGATCGTTCGAATCGGCATCGGGCGTCGCGGCGAGCAGCGAGGGGTCGACCGACCCCGCGCGGAGGCTGGCCGGCAGGGCGTCGTCCGCGACCGAGGCGCCCTGGTAGACGCCGGCCGCATGCGACCCGGCGTCGATCTGAAGGACGCCGGCGCTCGCCAGTGCGACCGTGACCTGCACGGTCGCCGAGCCGAACGGCGCGATCGTCCCCAGCGACCACGACAGGGCCTGGCCGGTCCGGACGCTCGGCAGCATCGTGGCTGAGACGTAAGAGACGCCGGTCTTGAGCGTCGTTGACAGTTGGACGCCGCTCACGGCCTCGGGCTGCTGGTTGTAGACCGTGTACTGGATTTTCAACTGGCCGTTCTGAACGCCGGCGGACGTCCAGGAGGACAGAGTCCGGCCGACGCTGATCACGTCCGAATCGGCTGCAAGCATCAAGCGGGCTTCGAGCCTCTCGCAGGCCGATCGTAATGGCCTGGGCCGTTCCGTTCGGCGCTTGCGGCTCACGCTTATCTCGGTCTGCCTCCTTGCCGCTCGTGGATCAATCTTCGGCATGTTGCACACTCCAGAAGCGAGTCTGTTCGATCCCGAGTGGTTTTAGTCGCTTGAGTAAGCGAGATACGTGTTGAATTCTGGAGGTTGCAGCGAGGATGTTGGCTATTGCCAGGTTCGAGCGACATGAAGTTTGCCGAGCCTGGACATATCGAGGAGACAGTTTAACGTATCTGTGGAAATCGACGGTTGCAAGATGCAATCAATCAACATCGCGACGGAAAATTTGATGCAACCCTCCCTGATTGGCGCGGGAGGTTTCATTTGTTGAGTCCGGTTCACCCATGTGGTGGCGAGCCAGCGAGCTGGAATCGTTTTGGACTGACGTGTCGCCAGGCGCTAGGTGAGACAACCGGGTTTCCTTCTCGACCGTTGCTCTCCCAGTCGTCCCAGGTTGATAATCGAGCCTTCAGCCTTGCGGCGGAGTCCCGATCGCGACATCCGCCCGCGGGGGGGAGGTCGTCGATGCCAACTGGTCTGAGAGCGTCGCTGATCGGCCGTCTGACGGCGGCGGTTTGGATCCTGGCTGCTGGCCGGCTTCTGGCGCAGTCTCCCGACCCAGCCGTCCCTCCAACTGCGGCGCAGTTGCGGGCCTTGCTGGGGGCCGAGCTTTCCCGATGGCATCCCGCGGCCGTCGACCGGGCTGTCGGCGGTTTCCACCAGGAGATGGCCCGCGACTGGACCATCAAGCCGGACCGCTCAAAGTTCCTCGTCTACCAGGCCCGCATGACCTGGACCGCCGCGGCCTTCGCCGAGTTCGAGCCCTCGAAGCGCGAGGAGTATCTCGGGTACGCACGCCACGGCCTGAAGTTCCTCGACGAGGTCATGCGCGACGCGGAGCAGGGGGGCTTCCACTGGATCCTCGACGCGAACGGGAAGCTCGATCCGAAGCTCGGCGACGAAAAGCACGTCTACGGTACGGCCTTCGTCGTCTACGCCGGGGCAAAGCTCCGCGCCGTGGGGGGCGACGATCGAGCCCTCAAGGTGGCGCGCGACGCCTTTGACTGGCTGGAGGCCCACGCTCACGACCGCGAGAACGGCGGCTGGTTCGAGGCCCTTCGACGCGATGGGACGGCGATCACCTCGTATGATCCCTCGGCCCCGGTCGCCGCTCGGAAGGATCGCCTCGGCGTCTACTACGGCTACAAGTCGATGAACAGCCACATCCACCTGCTTGAAGCCCTCGCCGAGCTGGCGCGGGTCGACGATCGGCCGATCGTCCGCGAGCGCCTGGAGGAGGCTTTTCACCTCGTCCGCGACCGGATCGCCGTCGAGCCGGGGGCTCTGAACCTCTACCTCACGCGCGACTGGCGGGCGATCCCCGCCCACGACTCGTTCGGCCACGACGTTGAGACGGCCTACCTGCTGGTCGAGGCGGCCGAGGTCCTCCACATGCCCGACGACGAGGCGACGTGGAGGGTCGCCCGGCGACTCGTCGACCACGCCCTGGACTGGGGCTGGGACGACCGCTACGGCGGCTTCAACGACAAGGGGGATTCGTTCGCGGCCGGATCCTACGACACGACCAAGGTCTGGTGGACCCAGGCCGAGGGGCTGAACGCACTGGCCCTTCTCGACCACAAGTACGGCCGGGAGACCGACCGCTACGCCCGCGCCTTCGCGAAGCAATGGGAGTTCATCGAGCGGCACATGCTCGACCCCGAGTTCGGCGGCTGGTATTCCGAGACCGAGCGCGACGGGCGGCTGCGGGGCGAAGGCGCAAAAGCCAATCAGTGGAAGGCGGAGTACCACACGTCTCGGGCGCTGATGAATGTCGCCCGACTGCTGGGGAACGCCTTGGAAACCCATGGAAAGTAAGGCGAACGACCGATGAGTCTGTCCGACATCCGTACCGATTACAAACGCCACACGCTCGACGAGAACGATCTCAACCGCGACCCGATCCGTCAGTTCGAGGCCTGGTTCGCGGAGGCTCTGGCCGCGGAGGTGCCTGAGGTGAACGCCGCAACGCTCGCCACGGCGACGCCCGACGGCCGGCCCTCGGCGCGGATCGTCCTGCTCAAGGGTTGCGACCCCCGAGGCTTCACCTTCTTCACGAATTATGAGAGCCGCAAGGGTCGGCACCTGGCCGCCAACCCTCGCGCATCGCTCCTCTTCTTCTGGAAGGAGTTAGAGCGTCAGGTCTCGATCGAAGGGACCGTGGAGAAGGTCACGGCCGAAGAGTCCGAGGCGTATTTCCACTCGCGGCCGGTCGCCTCGCAGGTTGGTGCGTGGGCCTCGAAGCAATCCGAGGTCATCGCCGACCGCGAGTCGTTGGAGGATCGCTTTTGCGAGCTTGCGGAGAAGTTCGCCAACGCCGAGGTCCCTCGGCCAGAGTACTGGGGAGGCTACCGCATCCTGCCGGAATCGCTGGAGTTCTGGCAGGGCCGCCCCAGCCGCCTGCACGACCGACTCCGCTACCAGAAGGACGCCGCCGGCGCGTGGACCATCGAGCGGCTTTCGCCTTGATCCCTCGCGAAGTCCGAGGACATCGCCATGACGACCACCACCCAATGCCCGGCCTGCAGCGAACCCTCGTCGATCGACGACCCCCAGGCCCCATGCACCCGTTGCGGCCGAGGCGTCTGGTTCTCCTGGAGCAGGCAAGACGGCCAGACGGTGCTGCGGCCCAAGAAGGACCTGCTCAACTCCCACCCGCTCGACCAGTTCCTTGAGTCGGTCGAGTTCGAGCCGGGCGACCATCTGGTCATCGACCTCTCCGACGTCCACTACATCGCCAGCGAGGCCCTCGGCCGTCTGATGGGCCTGCGCAAGCGACTCATCGCGGCCCAGGGCCGTCTCACCCTCCGAGGACTCCACCCCGACCTCGCCGAGGTTTTCCGCGTCACCCGGATCGAGTCGTTCTTCGACATCGAGCCGTGATCGCTGAGCCCGACGCCGTCGCGGCGCGTCGTATAATGAAGCCGGAGACGGCAGCCTCGTGAAGGGAAGGAGGGCGTTGCATGAGCACTGAGGTTCAGCCCGAAGTTCGTTCCGAACCCCCTGTCCGCCCCGAATTTCTCGACGTGACCGGCCTCCCCGCTCCGGTCGTCGCCGGTCTTCGGACGATCGTGGAGAGTTTGCGAGGGCAGGAGGCGAGCAGTTCCCCTGAGACTTCGAATGCCGCTGACTTGACGCCGGAAGAGCGACTCCGCCTCTTTCGCGAGTGGGTCGCTACCCGTCCCGCGATCGGGGGCGATCTTCGTGACGACCGCGAGACGATCTACGAAAGTCGTGATGAGTGAGTTCTTGATCGACACGAGCATTCTGACTCGGCTTGCCGACTCTGCACAGACGCTCCACGAAGCAACCGCTCGATGTGTGGATAAGTTGCTCGTTGATGGTCGTGAGCTCTGCATCGTGCCGCAGTGCCTGTACGAGTTCTGGGTCGTCTCGACGCGACCAACCAGCGTCAATGGACTGGGTCGCACCCCGATCCAGGCCATAGCGGACGTTCGCGTTTTCAAGGCGGCTTTCACTTTACTGGACGACCCTCCGTCGCTTTATTCCACCTGGGAGTCGCTTGTCCTCTCGAAGCCCGTCCTCGGCCGCAAGGCTCATGACGCCCGGTTGGTCGCCGCCATGATGGTGCATGGCCTGGGCAAGGTTCTGACGCTCAACCCTCAGGACTTTCAGGGGTATCTCGGGATCCATGCGTTGACGCCTGGCGAAGTCGCGGCGACTTGACCGGGATTGGCATAAGCCTCTCGGTCGGATACGCTTGTGGGCTTGGGAGCAGGTGCGAGGAGACGTCCCGCGTCGAGACGGGCGGTGGAAGCGGAGAAAGCGGTCGACGATGCTTCAGATCAAGCTGCCGGACGGGTCGGTGAAGGAGTATCCCGAGGGGACCAGCGCCCGCGACGTCGCGGCGGGGATCGGCAAGAGGCTGGCCGCCGCTTCGGTCGCGGCCGTCGTCGACGGGACGATCGTCGACCTCGACCGGCCGCTGGAGAACGGTCGCGAAGACCGCACGCCGCTGGAACTGCGGCTCTTGACCTCGCGCGACCGCGAGGCGCTGGACGTCCTGCGGCACTCGACGGCCCACATCATGGCCCGCGCCGTGATGCGATTGTTCCCCGGCGTCCGCCTGGCGTTCGGCCCGACCACGGCCAATGGCTTCTATTACGATATGGAAGTCGACGGCCGGACCATCTCCGAGGACGACTTCGCGGCCATCGAAGCCGAGATGGCCAAAATCACCAAGGACGCCGAGCCCTTCGAGCGGTTCAGCCTCCCCGTCGATCAGGCCCGGAGCTTCGTGGCCGACCTCGGGCAGAACCTGAAGGTCGAGCACATCGACGAGGAACTGGCCAAGTACGGCGTCCTGAGCTTCTATCGCCAGGGCGAGTTCGTCGACCTCTGCCGTGGCCCGCACATCCCCAACGCGGGGAAAGTCGGGGCGTTCAAGCTTCTCTCGATCGCCGGCTCGTACTGGAAGGGCCGCACCGATCGGCCAATGCTCCAGCGCCTCTACGGCACCGCCTTCTTCGACAAGAAGGAACTGGATGCCTATCTGGCTCAGGTCGAGGAGGCCCGCAAGCGAGACCACCGTCGACTGGGCAAGGAACTCGGGCTCTTCACGATCTCGCAGTTGGTCGGCCCCGGCCTGATCCTCTGGATGCCCAAGGGGGCGATCGTCCGAGGGCTGCTGGAGACGTTCCTCAAGAACGAGCTGATCAAGCGCGGGTACCAGCCGGTCTACACACCGCACATCGGCAAGGTCGACCTCTACAAGACGAGCGGCCACTATCCGTACTACAAGGACTCCCAGTTCCCGACCCTGAAGATGCCGGCCGACGCCTCCGCCAAGGAGCTGCTCGACGGCCTCATCTCCGGCTGCGTGGATGACGACGCCCAGCGCGTCTTGCTGGGGAAGGCCGGCATCCCCGAGCGTCTCCCCGACTCCTCGTCCGAGACCAGGTACACCAAGCCGTTCTTCGAGATGAGCGTCGCCGAGCGGATCGGCTACCTCGAACAGACCTGCGAGTTCGAGGAATACCTGCTCAAGCCGATGAACTGCCCGCACCACATCCAGATCTTCGACGCCCAGCCCCGGAGCTACCGCGACCTGCCGTTGCGGCTCGCGGAGTTCGGCACGGTCTACCGCTATGAGCAGTCGGGCGAGCTGTCGGGCATGACCCGCGTCCGGGGGTTCACCCAGGACGACGCCCACCTCTTCTGCACTCACGAGCAGGTCCGGGCCGAGTTCCGCTCGACCATGGAGCTGACCCAGTTCGTCCTGGCCTCGCTGGGGCTGAACGACTACAAGCTCCGGCTCTCCAAGCACGACCCCGAGGACCCCAAGTACCAGGGGGCCGCCGGCGACACCTGGCGGACGGCCGAGGAAGACATCCGGACCGTGCTCGACGAGATGGGCCTCCCCTATGAGGAAGCCGCTGGGGAAGCCGCCTTCTACGGGCCCAAGGCCGACTTCATCGTCCGCGACTGCATCGGTCGCCAGTGGCAGCTCGGGACGGTCCAGCTCGACTACGTCCTCCCCGAACGGTTCGGCCTCCACTACGTCGGGGCCGACAACCAGTCGCACCGGCCGGTCATGATCCACCGGGCGCCGTTCGGCAGCATGGAGCGGTTCATGGGGATCCTGATCGAGCACTTCGCCGGGGCGTTCCCGCTCTGGCTGGCGCCCGAACAGGTCCGCGTCCTGCCGATCTCCGACAAGGCCGCCGACTACGCCGAGACCGTCCTCAAGCGGCTGAACGACGCCGGCCTCCGTGCGACGATGGACCACCGCCCGGAGAAGATTGGGGCCAAGATCCGCGACGCCCAGCTCCAGAAGATCCCCGTGATGTTCGTCGTCGGCGCCAAGGAGGCCGAGTCCGGCAGCGTCGCCTACCGCGACCGCACCGGCGGCGACCTCGGCGTCATGACCCTGGACGACGCGATCGCCCGCGTTGCGAAGGAAGACGCCGAACGGACGTTCCATCAGGCCGCCCCTCTCGCCCCTCCCGCCTCGGGCGACGAGTCGGGCGAGAAGCACGAGTATTGACATCCCGCGCCCGACTGCGGGTAGGAACGGTGGCGACACAGGTGCGACTCGAGATCGCGAATCCGAAGAACGGTTGGGCGACGATCCAGCTGAGCGCACCGGATGTCGACCTGGTGCTCCCCGCGTCCTCCGTCCCCAGAGATTCCTTGGCGGACCTCGCTGCGGCCGGGAATCGGATACTGACCGGTGAGACTGAGGTGATCGTCGTCTGGAATTCGGAGCCGGTCGAGTTCGAGTTTCGATTCTCGACCACCGGTGGCCTCTGCCGGCTTGAAGTCCGTGAACTGCCCGCTGGGATCGTTCCTATCGCGGCAGTCGAGGCTGAAGCGGAAGCATTCGCGCGGGCGATCTGGCGATCCTTTCGACGGCTTCAAGGTCGGATTCTGACCGACGAGTATCAGGCCGCCTGGGGGAACCCTTTTCCCACCGCGGCCATCGATCGTCTCGGCGATCGTCTGCCTTTCTCGACCGTGATCCAGCGCCGCGGAGCCCATCACTGATGTCCTTATCCTCGGAAATTCCCATCGGCGAACGCCAGATCCGCGAGGCCGTCGAACGGCTGGCCCCCTGGATCCACAAAACGCCGGTGATGACGTCCCGGACGCTCGACGAGCGGGCCGGGGCGTCCGTCTTCCTCAAGTGCGAGAACCTTCAGCGCGTGGGGGCGTTCAAGTTCCGCGGGGCGATGAACGCCCTGCTGCTTCTGGACGAAGTCGCCAAGGCCAAGGGGGTGGTCACCCACTCGTCGGGCAACCACGCCCAGGCCCTGGCGCTGGCGGGATCGCTGCTGGGGATCCCGGTGACGGTCGTCATGCCCCACACGGCGCCGGCGATCAAGCAGTCGGCGACGGCCGGTTACGGGGCCACGATCCGCCTTTGCGAGCCGACCCTCGCCGCCCGCGAGGAAGCCGTGGCCGACGAGGTCGCCCGCAAGGGGCTGACGCTCGTCCACCCGTTCAACGACTGGAACGTGATCGCCGGCCAGGCGACCGTTGCCTGGGAGCTGCTCGACCAGGCCGGCCCGCTTGACGCGGTCGTCGTCCCCGTGGGGGGCGGCGGCCTGGTCTCGGGGACGGCCCTGGCGGTCAAGGCCCGCTCGCCCCAGACGCTTGTCATCGGCGTCGAGCCCGAACGCGCCGACGACGCCCGGCGCTCGCTGGCTTCCGGCAAGATCGAGCCCTCCGGCGACCCCCGCACCATCGCTGACGGTCTCCGCACCTCGCTGGGCGAACGCCCTTTCGCCGTCATCTCCCGCAATGTCGACAGGATCGAGACGGCCGGCGAAACCGAGATCGTCGACGCCCTCCGCTTCCTCTGGGAGCGCCTCAAGATCATCGTCGAGCCCTCCAGCGCGGTCGTCGTCGCCCCCATCCTCGACCGTCGTCTCAGTGGCGAAGGCCGCCGCATCGGCGCGGTCCTCAGCGGCGGCAACGTGGACCTCGGCCCCTTCTTCGAGTCCCTCGCCTCCCGCTGGCTCTGATCGTCGCCCCGCCTGAGCGAGGGCTTCGATCGGGTTCGTATGCACGCGTCGAGTCACTCGTTTTCGGCGTGTAAAAACTTTGCCGTTCAGTGTTTGCGGTCCGCGAAGCGGTTGGCTTCGATCGGCGAGAAACGAGGCTCTCGTCGCTCACCACCACCTTTCAATCCAGTAATGACGTCTGACCGATGGTCGCAGTGTTGAGCGTGGAGAGTCGAGAACGCGAACCACAACAACCTCTTTGCCCGTCAGCCAGTCCATCGATACGACGGCTCGTCTCCCCGACGGATACCGAATGCGGATTGCGAAAGAGCGATCGTCGGCGACGTCGCCGGCCGCACTGGCTCTCTAAATGGATGGTACGACAGGATGAGCCTTTCGGTTACGCCCGCGGCTCAGTCAGGTCGTCGCCGTTGTCAGGGCTGCTCACAGATCCCTGAAAAGGGATGACGCCGATGATTCGCATGCTCCAGCTTTTCCGGCATGCACGGATTGAGAGGCTGAGGCTGGGGGGCCCTCTGGCGAGCGTCTCGGATCGGTGAGAGGATGTCACGGCCGAGGCGGTCCAGGTCTCTGGTGCGCCCGACGTCCCGCCACGCTCTCCCAGGGAATCCCGCCATGAGTCTCTCCCGCCGTCTCATCCTCGTGGTCTTCGTCCTGTTCCTACCACCCTCCGTTTGGGCGGAAGCTCCGCGCGTGAGTCGCATCGACAACGGCGTGGTCCGCGTGGGCGTCGACCTCGACCTGGGTGGGGTGATCACCGAGTTGGGCCGGTCCGACCCCAAGACCCCCAACCTCATCAACTCGCATGATTACGGCCGTCAGATCCAGCAGTCGTATTACAGCGGTCCTCAGCCGTTCGGGAAGGCGCACCCGGGCTGGAAGAACTGGCCGTGGAATCCGATCGGCACCGGCGACGCGTACAAGAACCCCGCCCGGGTCGTGGAGCATACCAACGACGGCAAGGTCCTCTATGTGAAGTCGATCCCGATGCAATGGGCGCTCAACAACGTCCCCGGCGACTGCACGTTCGAGACCTGGATCGCGTTCGACCCGGCCTCGCCCGCCTCCCTCCTCGTGCGCTGCCGGCTGAACAACGCCCGAGAGGATCACACCCAGTATCCGGCCCGCGACCAGGAGTTGCCGGCGGTTTACACCGTGGGGACGCTGCACCGGCTGATCACCTACAAGGGGACGAACCCGTTCGCGGGCGAACCGGTCGCGACGATCGCCAACGCCGGGCCGCCGTGGGCTTCGTGGACGACCCCGGAGCACTGGGCGGCGCTGGTGGGTGACGACGGCTGGGGCGTCGGCGTGATCCATCCGGGTTTGTACCACTTCATCGGCGGGTTCCACGACAAGCCCGGCGTCGGCGGGCCGAAGGACAATCCCACCGGCTACATCGCCCCCGTGCGGCAGGAAATCCTCGATCACGACATCGCGTATGAATACTCCTACGTCCTGACCCTCGGCACCGTCGACGAGATCCGCGAGCGCGCGAAGGCCCTCCGTCCGGCCGACTCCCGCCCCAACTTCCGCTTCAACGTCGATCGTCGTCACTGGACATACCACGACCTCGCCGATGCGGGTCTGCCGCCGAAAAAGGGCCTGCTCCTGAGCGCCACCGGCTCGGACGCCTACGCCCTCGCCCCCGAGCAGTGGTACCCCGCCGCCGACGTCCCCCGCCTTCACCTGACGGCCGCCAACCTGACGACGGCCCCGATCCGAGGTTTCCTCTTCTGGCGCGGGCCGGGCGAGTCGTTCCACGACGATCGGAAAGTTCCCTTCGAGATCCCCCCGACGCCCAACCCCGACGCCCCGGAGCCGGTCGTCGTCGACCTCGCCGCCCATTCCGGCTACAAGGGGACCGTCGCCGCCCTCCGCATCGACCTCGACCCCGCGCCGACCATCCCGAAGGCGACTCCGTTCCTCCGGCTCGACGCTCTTTCATGGCGATCCTCGACCAGGGCTGACTGACTCCGCATCTTGCACCGCCAGGGCCTTGTGCGGGACCGGGCTGGGCCCGAAGATCGTGGCGATTTCTGCTTCGTCGTGCGATCGAGGCCCACCCCGACATGAGTACGCTTTGCTGGATTGCGCTGGTCGACCTTTGCGCGGTCGTTGTTCTGACCCTGCGGAAGGTCGACGTGCGCCTGGTGCTGCTGCTGGGGGCGGTCCCGCTGTTCGCGGCTGCGGGCAAGTCAGGGATGGTCGAGATGCTGGCGAAGGTCGTCGCCGAGATGACCAATCCTGCGACCGTGGTGCCGATCGGCGCGGCGATGGGGTTCGCCTACGTGCTGCGCGTCACGGGATGCGACCGCGAGATGGTCCGGCTGATGCTGCGGCCTCTGCGATACGCCCCCGCGCTGCTGATCCCCGGCGGCGTGGCGGCTGGGTATCTCGTCAACACGACGATCGTCAGCCAGGCCGGGACGGCCGCCGTCCTGGGGCCGATCCTGATCCCGCTGCTCCGGGCGGGTGGCATGGAGGCCGCGACCGCCGGCGCGGTGCTCTTGCTGGGGGCCTCGATGGGGGGCGAACTGTTCAACCCCGGCGCGGTCGAGATGCGGAAGCTCTCCGACCTGACGGGGCTTGAGGGGCACGTGGTCGTCTCGCGGCAGGCTCCGCTCAACTTCGCGGCCTGCGGCGCGGCGCTGTGCACATTCTGGATCCTGGCGCTGCGGCGGGATCGGAGGTCGGCGCCCGCGCCCGAGGCAGAGGAAGCGGCCGAGACGCGCGACGACCGGCGGATCAATCCGTTCAAGGCGATCGTGCCGGTGGCCCCGCTGGCCATCCTGTTCGCCGACGCCGCCTTCGGCGCGTCGTCGCCGCTGGCGGCGTTCCAGGGACCGTCAAAGATCCTGGCGGCGATGCTGGTGGGCGTCTTGCTCGCCTGGGCGGCCGCGCCGGCGACGGGCTCGAAGCTCGCGCCCGAGTTCTTTGAGGGGGCGGGCTACGCTTACACGCACGTCATCTCGCTGATCGTGGCGGCGTCGACGTTCGCCGAGGGGGTTCGCGGCAGCGGCCTGATTCGGGTCCTCGTGCAGATGCTGGCGGACCGTCCCGAACTGGCGCCGATCGCCTCGGTCGTCTTCCCGTGGGGGCTGGGAGTGATTTCCGGGAGCGGGATCGCGCCGGCGGTGGCGATCATGGAGTTCTTCGTCCCGGCGGCCGATTCCCTGGGGCTCGACCCGGTCCGGATCGGCGCCCTGGCGTCGCTGGGGGCGCACTTCGGCCGGACGATGAGCCCGGCGGCGGCGGTCGTCGCCATGTGCGCCCGGCTTTCCGGCGAGCCGGGCCCGCGGCTGATCCGGCGCGTCGTCGCGCCGCTGCTGGTCGGCATGGCGGTCATGATCGCCGCGACGGTTTTGCGCCTGCTCTGAGTGGCTTCCGCCGAACGTGGCGTTCAGGAAAGCCCCTTTGATATGTTAGACTCGTTCGCCTCAAGCATGGCGGGCCGGGAGGGCTTTCCGACCCTCGTCGGAACTCTCCGCCAGGCGTAATCATCGAGCGCGGCCGGCCATGCAGCGGTCCCGCTCGATGGTTTTCCCGGCAGTTTCCAGTCGTCGACGGGCCGCGAAGCCCGCGGTTCGACGACCGGGAGCATCGGGGCCGAACTCGCAACGGCCGTCGCGAACGCTCCCCGCTTCCCTCCGGTCGAGCCTCTCAACAGGAAGACGCATTCCATGACGAAGGCCCCCCTCGCCCAATCCGTCTCCACTGCTCTGAACAAGGCCCGCACCTGGCAGGGGCACTGGCGCCGCATGCTCCTCTCCAGCGACTATCGACGCACCTGGCGGATGATGAAGGCGGCTGGAGCCCTGAACGTAGGGGGCGAGCCTCGCGAGAAGCGGATGCCCAAGCATCTTGAGGACGCCCGCCGTCGCGCCGAGACGCTGACGCCACGTCCCCTGGTCGAGGCCGGGGCTTACGAGATCCACATGCTCTCGGGGCACTCGCACGTGGGCATGGGCTGCATCGCCCTCTGGAGCCTGGTGCGCTGGCTGCCCCCCGAGGTCTCGGTCTACCTGCACAGCGACGGCTCCATGACGGAGGCCGATCAAAACGCCTGGCGGCGCGTCTTTCCGAACATCCATATCGTGACGGCCGACATGATCGAGCCGCTCAAGGAAGCCTTCTTCGCCGACGGCCGATTCCCGCTGATCAAGGAGTTCAGCAAGACCAGCGTCTACTCGCCCAAGGTCGTCGACTTCCATCTGATCGGCTCCTCCAAGGTGATCGTCTCGCTGGACACCGACGTCCTGTTCTTCAAGAGGCCCGACGAGCTGATCCGCGTTTGGGACCAGGCGCTGAAGGGCGATCGGATCGTCTCGACGTTCTTCGACATCATGAACGCCTATCTGTGCCCATTGAAGGAACTGGACGCCCTGATCGGCCCGGTCCCCCGGCGATTCAACTCGGGGATGTGCATCCTCCCCAGGCTCAGCCTGGCCGACTTCCAGGAGATGGAAGACATGTACGCGAAGGTCGGCGCGCACGATCCCTCGCTGCTCAAGAACATCTGGCTGGAGCAGACGACGCACGCCTGGCTGGCCGCGAAGAACCACGGCTATTTCATGGGCCCGCAATACGTGATCGGCCAAACCCTGCCAGGCTCGACCGCCGTCCACTACGCCGGCGTCTTCCGCGAGCTTTACTTCGCCGAGGGGCTCCCCCTCATTTTCAACGACCGGAACTGAGACGCCGGACTGGCCCCGTGGACTCGACCTCAGGTGCACGCGACGAACCGACCGGCCGCCCCCTGCACGTCTTGTCGGGGGTGAGTCGGCCTCGTTAGGGTGAAGGTCGCCTTGGGTCCGAGAATCGAGCAGGTCGAGGGAGTCGCATCGCCGTGGCCGACAATCATTCGTTCGACGTGGTCAGCGAGATCAACCAGGTCGAAATGCACAACGCCGTCACCCAGGCCCAGCACGAGTGCGCTGTGCGCTACGACTTCAAGGGGACGAAGGCGGCCATCGAGTACAACAAGAAGGACGAAGTTCTCACCATCACGGCCGATCACAAGGGCCAGCTTGAGACCGTCATCCAGGTGCTCAAGGAGAAGATGGCCAAGCGAGGCGTGGCCGTGAACGCCCTGGTCAGGGGGGACGTCGAGGAGGCGTCGCATGACTCCGTCCGCGAGAAGGTGACGATCCACTCGGGAATCGACACCGACGACGCCCGCAAAATCGTCAAAGACGTCAAGCAGATGAAGATCAAGGTTCAGGCCCAGATCATGGACGACAAGGTCCGGATCACGGCCAAGAAGATCGACGACCTTCAGGCGGTGATCGCCCACCTCAAGGAGAACGGGCCCAGATACCCTCTCCAGTTCGTCAACTTCACCTGACCCGATCCGCCGACCCGCGCCGGTAGAGTCGCCGCCGGTCGCGGGGTTCCCGGGCTGAAGACCACCTCCTCCAGAGCCGATCTCACATTCACCCGGAGGCGAACCGGGCGTGGATGGGCGCGAGTGCGCCAGGCCGGACCCTGGAGGAGGACGACGGATGGGCTTCCTGAACGGACGTATGACCTTCACTCGCTTCCGCGTGGGCGGGCCCTCGCCGCTGCCGTTCTCGGAGGAGATCCTCGGGCAGCTCGAAGCGCACAAGATCGGCAAGCACAGCCCGGCGGAACCCGTCGACGGCGTCAGCACCGGCTGGGGCGGCGGCGGACACGTCCTGGACGTGAACTTCGACCTCGCCAAGAACCTCATCAACGACGCGCTCCACGCCTCGATCCGCGTCGACACGGACAAGATCCCTGGGACGCTCCTGCGGGCTTACACCCAGATCGAGCTGGACGCCCGCGCCGCCATGAACCCGAGCGGCACGCCGACGAAGGCCCAGCGCCAGGAGGCCAAGGAGGCCGCCAAGGCCCGCGCCGAGTCCGAGGCGTCCGACGGCCGCTTCCGTCGCTGCAACCACTACCCGATCCTCTGGGACGGCCGCGAGGATATCCTCTACGTCGGCTCGACCAGCTCGAACGTCGTGGAACGGGCCACCTCGCTCTTCCGCGAGACCTTCGAGCGGACCCTGGAGCCGATCACGGCCGGGGCGCTGGCGATGGGGAACCCGGAGTCCATCGCCGAGTCCGACCGCGTGGCCGCGAAGCTGGGCGAAGGGTCGCTGAACCTCTATGGCGGCGACAGCGGCGACCAGCTGGCGACCGTCGCGTGGGTCGAGAAGGCCCCCAACATGCTCGACCACCTGGGGAACGAGTTCCTCGTCTGGCTCTGGCACCAGCTTCAGAACGAGAGCGACACGATTCCCCTGGCCGACGGCTCCGACGTCGCCGTGATGATGGCCAAGACCCTGACCCTCGACTGCCCCCGCGGCGAGACCGGCCGGGACAGCCTGATGGACGACTCGCCGACGCGTCTGCCGGAAGCCTTCCGGGCGCTCCAGTCAGGCAAGCTCCCGCGCAAGGCGGGGATGATCATCGTCCGCCACGGCGCCCAGTACGAGTTGACCCTCCAGGCGGAGAGCCTGGCGATCACCGGCGCTCTTCTTCCCAAGCCCGAGGAACGCCTCGCCCCGTACGAGGCCAAGTGCGAACGGGTGGACGGACTCCGCCACTTCGCCCAGACCCTCGACCTCCTCTTCGACGCCTACCGCTCGCGGAAGACCGCCGGCACCTGGGCCGAGGAAGTCGGCCGGATCAAGAAGTGGATCACGGCGGCCTGAGGCCGTTTCGAGAACGGTTCATGTGTGCGGCATTCTAAGTCCCCTCTCCCGCCGGGAGAGGGCAGCCGCGCAGCGGCGGGTGAGGGTCGTCGGATTTTGGAGGGCCCATCGCTCGCGCGGCCCGACGATCCAGGCTCAATCTACAGGTCCGACGACCCTCACCCGGCCCTTCGGGCCACCCTCTCCCACCGGGCTTGTCTTTACCCACAAGTCCGATCGTTGGGCGGTCGGGGTTCGTAGTATTGGTATGATATGGAGTTCCCCACGTTTGGTGGGCGCTCGGGGGAGTTGGTATAACCGCACCAATCCCCCGGAGAATGACGATGCCGCCGAGGTACACCGACGAGTTCAAGCTCGAGGCCGCCAGGCTGGTCCGCGAGCAGGGATACACCGTCAAGGCCGCCGCCAAGAGCCTGGGCGTCGACCCCGGATCGATCCGCGGCTGGGTCCGCAAGCTGGCCCCGGCGACGGCCGGGCCCGGCCCGGCCGCCTCGCCCGAGGAGCTGCAGCGCGAGCTGCGGCGGCTCCGCGAGGAGAACCGCCGTCTCCTCATGGAACGCGAGATCTTAAAAAAAGCGACGGCCTTCTTCGCCAAGGAGAATCCGTGAGGTTCGCCTTCGTCCGCGATCATCGCCGCCGCTGGCCTGTCGAGGTCCTCTGCGACGTCCTGAAGGTCTCGCGCAGCGGCTTCTACGCCTGGCTGCAACGGCCTCCCAGCCGTTCGGCCGAGCGTCGGCTGGAGTTGACCGCCGTCATCCGCCAGGTCCACGAGGAGAGCCGACGAATTTACGGTTCGCCGCGCGTCCACCAGGAGTTGACCAAGCGGGGCGTCGACTGCTGCGAGAACACGGCGGCCGGGCTGATGCGCGACCACGGCATTCGAGCCAAAACCCAACGCCGATTCGTCCCCAGGACGACCGACTCCCGCCACGCGCGGCCGATCGCCGAGAACGTCCTGGCCCGCGACTTCACGCCCGACCGCCGCGACGCGGCCTGGGCCGCCGACATCACCTACATCCCCACCGCCGAGGGCTGGCTCTATCTCGCCGTGGTGCTGGACCTGTTCTCCCGAAGGATCGTGGGCTGGTCCGCCGCCGACCACCTCCGGGCCGAACTGTGCGTCTCGGCGATGGAGATGGCCCTGGGCCGTCGCCATCCGGCGGCCGGCCTGCTGCACCACAGCGACCGCGGCGTCCAATACGCCAGCGAGGTCTTCCAGGCCGTGCTCGCCGGCCGCGACATCGAACCCAGCATGAGCCGCAAGGGCGACTGCTGGGACAACGCCGTCGCCGAGAGCTTCTTCGCCACCCTCAAGAAGGAGCTGACGCATCACGAATCCTACGCGACCCGCGAGGAAGCCCGCCGGTCGCTGTTCGAGTACATCGAGGTCTTCTACAACCGCATCCGCCTCCACTCGACCCTGGGCTACATGAGCCCCGCCGACTACGAGGCCGCCAACCCCACGTAACCCCTCCCGAGCGCCCACCAAACGTGGGGAACTCCAA